>JBCCCJ010000225.1:0-7333 GCA_039033615.1 Bacteroidota bacterium | reverse complement strand
GTTGACCTGCACCCGGGTGAAGGGGTGTTCGGTAGCACCATAAGACATAGGCTGAGAGTCCCATTGGCGACCGATGTCCCAAAAATTGGAGTTCGCAACGGTATTTGGTTGGTTTTTGAGGATTTCGATCCCAAAATCCATCTTGAGAAAGGTGAAGCCTTTATCGACCCGCTCTTTCATCCGATTGGCATAGATCGCGGGATCATTGGATCGGGCGGTATCACAGTAGAGACGAACCTGATCCCGATACTTTCCTCCCAACAATTGATAGACAGGCACATCATAGGCTTTTCCAGCCAAATCCCATAAGGCCATTTCGACGCCTGACACGCCCCCGCCTTGCCTGCCATGATGCCCAAATTGCTTGATGAGCTTGAACAGCATTTCGACATTACAGGGATTTTTGCCCAACAATCTGCTCTTCAAAAACAAGGCATAGCGCCAAGTAGCCCCATCTCGAACTTCTCCCAGACCGTAGATGCCCTGGTTGGTGTCAATCCGAATGATGGGGCAGCGCATGGGAGCATTTGCTACCACAGCAAAGCGCATATCCGTGATTTTGAGATCGGAAGGATTGGAGTAGCGAGCTACTTTTTGAGTAGCAACCTCAACACTTTCTACTGCCGAGGCAGTCAAGAAGGTACCGAGGCTGAGGCCCCCTAAGGCGGCTTTTTTGAGAAAATTCCGACGGGGATGGCGAGGAGAAGTAGGGTCCATGAGCATGGGGGATGAGAAGGTGAAAAGAAAGAGCCAAAGCTTTCGGCTTACAGGAATTTGCGGAAAGTTGAGATTTTTGTCAACTTTCAAAGGAAGAAACTGGCTCCTTTTTGGACGAAGCCAGCTTTTTCGGGTATAGCAACTTCCTTCCTTGTTTAAACTCTTCATCCTCAGTTGTCATGAAATCTTTGCTGTTGTTCTGTTTTGTCAGTTTAATGGGAGGCATGTTGCTCGCCCAGGTAGCGACTACTTCTCAAATCGAATGGTACACCCAATCCTATCAGGGAGAGCGTTTTGAAGATGGGCGTCCCAACGTCTCCGATGCCTTGTTGGCCCGAATGGAGAACATTTCCATAGAGGAAGCCTGGGGAACCCTTCGCAACAAAGGCTACCACAATCAATTTGCTGGGAATTGGACGATTCTGCACGAAGAACAAGCCATGGTTGGTCGGGCGTTGACGGTACAATTCCTTCCCAAGCGTCCTGACTATGAGCAGCAGATGCTAGACCAGGGGCATGAAGCAGGGAAAGTAGGGGCGATGAATTCCTGGCCCATCGACATGCTGGTGAAAGGCGATGTGTATGTGGCGGATTGCTTTGGCAAAGTCAAAGATGGTACCTTGATTGGGGACAATCTGGGAAATTCGATTTATGCCAAATCCCAAAACGGAGTGGTCTTCGACGCGGGTTCTCGGGATCTCGAAGGGCTGGCTGAAATTGAGGGGTTCAATGCCTGGGTTCGTGGCTGGGATCCTAGTTTTCTGCAGGGTACCATGGTTTCAGGAATCAATGTGCCAATCAAAATCGGCGAAGCGGTGGTCTTTCCCGGAGATGTGGTCTTAGCAAAAAAAGAAGGGGTCATCTTCATTCCGGCTCATTTGGCCGAAGAAGTGGTCATCAACGCGGAATTCATCATGCTTCGGGATGAATTTGGCATCACTCGCCTCAAAGAAGGGACCTATACGCCGGGCGAGATAGATTCCCGCTGGACCGAAGAAATCAAAGCAGATTTCCTGAAGTGGTTGAATGCCAATCCAGACAAGCTACCCATGAGTCGGGAGGAATTGGATGCGTATTTGAAGGATCGCAACTGGTAGGAGTCGTCCGCAACCAACAGTTCTATGAACATCAGAAATTACCTAAGCTGGTTGGCCTTGGTGGGGTGTTTGGCCTTATCCGGGTTTCAAGCAGTACCGAATGAGGTGCCTCCTCCGCTTGATCGGCCCAACATTGTCCTGATTGTGGCGGACGATCACGGCACCGATGCCTTGGGCTGTTATGGCAATCCGGTTATCCAAACGCCCAATTTGGACGGGTTGGCAGCAGACGGAGTCCGCTTCAATCGGGCGTATTGCACCACTGCGAGTTGCAGCGCCAGTCGTTCGGTCATTCTGAGTGGCAAATTCAATCACACTACCGGGCAATATGGACATACCCATGCCTACCACCATTTTCAGACGTTCGATACCATTCGGACGCTGCCGGTCTTGTTGCAAGCTGCTGGGTATCGTACCGCCAGGATCGGCAAGTATCACGTGGCGCCAGAATCAGTCTATCACTTTGAAGAGGCCCTACCTGGTTCAGCCAGAAATCCGGTAGCAATGGCTCAGAATTGCGAGGATTTTTTGTCTCAGAAGTCAGATCAGCCCTTTTTTCTGTATTTCTGTACGGCTGATCCCCATCGCGGAGGGGGGAAGCTAGAACGTTGGGAAACGAAACCTGACCGGTTTGGCAACCAAGATGCACCCAGGCCGGGTCTACAAAAGATCACCTACGATCCAGCAGATGTCCAAGTGCCAGATTTTTTGCCAGACTTACCCACCACCAGAGCGGAACTCTCTCAGTATTACGAATCCGTTTCCCGGGTAGATCAAGGCGTCGGATCTTTGTTGGAGTACCTGAAGTCCATCGGCGAATATGAAAACACCTTGATTATCTACCTCTCTGACAATGGAATGGCTTTCCCTGGTGCCAAAACTACTTTGTATGAGCCTGGCATGCGTTTGCCCTGCATTGCCAAATATCCCGGCCAGCAAGAAGGAGGCCGAGTCAGCAATACCCGGATCAGTTGGGTGGACCTCATGCCTACTCTCCTGGATTATGCCGAAACCCGGCCCGGAGACTTGGTACTTCATGGGTTGAGTTTTCGTCAGACCTTGGAAGGCAAGCCTGACAATCGGCCAGATGTGGCCTATGCTTCCCATAGTTTTCACGAAATTACCATGTACTATCCGATGAGGAGCGTTCAACTGGGCAAATACAAATTGATTTGGAACCTCGCTCATGGATTGGAATACCCCTCTGCTTCCGATTTATGGGAATCCGCTACCTGGCAGGGAGCCCTGGAAAGTGGGACAGGAAAGCTCGGGCCAAGACCGATAGAGAATTATCTTCATCGTCCAAAATGGGAATTGTTTGACTTGCAGGCTGACCCCGGTGAACTGAATAATCTGGCCTCCAACCCCCGTTTTGGCGGATTATTGAATCGGATGCAACTCAAACTGAGAATCTTCATGACGACTACCAAAGATCCCTGGCTGTACAAATGGGAGTATGAATAGGATCACGCCCGCTTCAAAAAGACCGCTCGCCAGGTTTGGATGATCATTTTCCGGAGGTCCTCCTTTTTGAAGGGCTTGCTGAGATAATCGTTCATCCCTGCGGCCAGGCAGCGTTCCCGATCACTGCTCATGGCATTGGCGGTCATCGCGATGATCTGTGGTTGCTCGTTTGGGGGAAGTTCTCTGCGGATGGCCCGGGTTGCCTGAATGCCGTCCAAATCGGGCATCTGCATGTCCATGAAGATGATATCGAAAGGAGTTTCCTTCGCGGCCTCCAACGCTTTCCTGCCATCTCCTACTACCTTGATTTGATATCCTAGCTTGGAAAACATCCGTTGGGCCACTTTCTGGTTCACAAGGTTATCTTCAGCCAACAAGAGTTTAAGGGGAAAATGTAAGCCTACCTCCTCGTCGGGGAACTGACTGTCATCTTGGAAGTGAGCCGGATTTGAGGATGCGGAGGTCGGTCCTGTTTGGGAAAAGGCCTCGCTCAGGGCGGCTAACATGACGGATTGTTTGGTGGGCTTGGGCACTACCGCTGCAAATAGGCCACTCCGCCGCATCTGAGCCACTTCGCCCAAGGAAGTAAGCAAGATGGCTGGAGGGGAGGGAGTGAATTGCTGCTGAATCTTCCCCACCATTTCCTTCCCATTCATACCCGGCATGAACATGTCTGTCAAGATCAAATCTACCTTGGTTTTGGACAAAAGGTCCAACGCTTCTTGGCCAGACTTGGCCACCACACAGCTCAGGTCCCATTGTTCCATTTGGTAGCGATAAATCCGCCGATTTACCGGATGATCATCTACAATCAAGACCGTTTTTCCCGCTATTTCCGAATGGGGTAGGGGAGTCGGCAATTGGTTTTCGTGGGGAAATACCTGAATGGTGATGAAGAAGCTGCTGCCTTCTCCTATGGTACTTTCTACTTCAATGTTACCCCCCATCAGTTGCGCAAGCTGATTCGATATGGCGAGACCCAGCCCGGTACCCCCATATTTGCGGGTAGTCGAGGTGTCCACCTGGGTGAATGATTGAAATAGCGAATCCATTTTGTCCTGTGGAATGCCAATTCCGGTATCCTTCACCTCGACCTTCAACCGCAGGCTCTGCCGAATTGGATCCTTGCCATCCAAAAACAGCCGGACAAATACGCCACCTTCTTGGGTAAACTTCAGCGCATTATTGATAAGATTGATCAAAATCTGCCGCAATCTGACCTCATCCCCTAGGATTTGCTCAGGGACATTGCTTTCCATCCAATAGTTGAGATCCAGCTCTTTGCCCGCTGCTTTGGGGGCAAAGAGTTCCATGACATCCTCCAGGCAATGACGGAGGTGAAACGGGCGATGTTCCAATTCCATCTTCCCGGATTCGATTTTGGAAAAATCCAGGATGTCATTGATGATGCTCAGGAGGTTTTCAGCAGACCTTCGAATGGTTCGCACATAGTCCTGCTGCTCATTGCTCAGCTGGGTTTCCTGCAACAACTCAGACATCCCCAGCACCCCGTTCATGGGCGTGCGAATCTCATGACTCATGTTGGCGAGAAAGTCGCTCTTGGCCTGATTGGCAGCCATCGCTTCCTGAGTAGCCACGGCCAGGGCTTTGGTTCTTTCCTGGACCTCCTGTTCCAAAAGGTCTTTTTCTTTGCGCGATTGATGATCCCGCCAGCGTGCCAAGAGAAAAATTACCACCCAAAAACCAACTGCCATCGACAAGCGAAACCACCAGGTTCCCCAGAATGGCGGGGGTAAGACCACGAGAATCTCAGCAGGGGACTCCTCCCAAACTCCACTAGAATTACTCGATTGAACCTGAAAGATGTACTCTCCTGGATCGAGATTGGTATATATGGCGCGTTCGCCTGGCTGGACTTCATGCCAGTCTTCTTCATAGCCTTTCAGCCGATATTGGGTTTGAATTTTCTGAGGTTTGCCGTAACTCCGATGACTGAAAACGAATTTCAAATCATTCTCTTTGTGCTTCAGGTTCAATTGACTGCTAAAAGCTACATCTGGTGGGACGTACTGAGCTGAAGTCTGGGCCAGCATCTGAGGGCTAACTGGCTGATTGTTGACCCAAATCTCCGTGATCACACTGTTTGGGATCTGGGGATCTGGCAGGATATCCGTCGGTTGAAACAGCAAGAATTGATCTGAGGCGAGCAGGCCAATGGTCCCATCTGGCTGTTGGAACCCTTGCCAGTTCAACAGAGGGTGATCCAGCAGGCCATCTGAATGATCGTAATTGATCAACTCCTTGGTCTCTGGATTCAATTTGCTGATCCCCAATTTATTCGGAAGCCAAACTTGTCCAGCTTCATCCAGGAAAATGTTGATCACTTCTGTATTGAAGATACCTGATTCACTGCCGTAGCGTTGAATGCGGTCGGTGGAAGATTCGAGGAAGGCGAACCCATTCCCCGTGGAAATCCACAAGCCATCCTCAGAAAGAGCGAGCCCGGTGATGGTGTTGTTCGGGATGCTGGCAATCTCTTGGGGATCATTGACAAAGGATTCAAACTGTGAGTCAGGCGTCAAAGGCAGGCGAGTACGATTGAGACCTTTTCCACCGGTGCCAACCCATAGGGTAGTGCTGTCAGCTAGGAATACCTGGATTTGGCTATCACTCAGGCCATTCGGATCATCCGCCTGATGTTGCAAGAGGAAACTTTGGCGGGGATTTTCCTGATATACCAACAAACCATGATTGGTACCTACCCACAATTCATCCGAGTTGACTGGATGGATGGTATTGAATTGAAGCATCCTGTCAGGATTCATATCCTCGGTTGGAATGGGCAAGGCTTCGATGCGGTTTTGCAGCAGATTCCATAGAAATAAGCCCTTAGACGTCCCAATCCAGACGTGATGTTCATCCTTGATCCCTACCGCTTGAATGGGCCCTGAGCGGGAAGGAAATTGCCATTGTTTCCAGGTTTGGGAAGGGAGATGGTATCTCCACAATCCATCGGGTTCTGACACAACCCA
The DNA here is from genome assembly GCA_039033615.1 of Bacteroidota bacterium. GTDB lineage: Bacteria > Bacteroidota > Bacteroidia > J057 > J057 > JBCCCJ01. The sequence goes on along the minus strand of JBCCCJ010000225.1, from coordinate 1,062 downwards.
GATATACTCCTCTGAGGAATTGACCAAGTTTGAAAGCAGTTGATCGGTCGGTGGGGCGATCCATCGGGTAAAGAGGAGACCTTGGGGATCATAGGTATTGATGCCGTTGAAGGTGCTGATCCAGAGCAAGCCATCTGCGGATTGGTAGAAATTCCGGATGGAGTTATGCAGCAGCGCGTTTGGAAGGGAAAAGGAGGACTGATGATTTTGAAAGGATAGCTCCAACTCAGTTGCAGAAACATCTGAGGGTACCTTGGTAATGGCAAGCCCTTGGAAAGTTCCTACCCACAATTCCCCGTTGGATCTGGAGAAGATAGCGGTGATTTCATTGTTGGCGATGCTGGTGGGAGCTGTGGTTTTCTGGAAGGAGCGAAAAGCTGGTTGAAAACACGCGTCAGATGGGAGGCATTTTGCTCCAGAAGGAAGATACAGGAGGTTCAGACCACCCCGGAAGGTGCCGATCCACATTCGCCCAAGCGAATCCTGATGCAAACTCCAGACGTGGGAACTGCTCAGGCTATTCGGATCACTGGCAATGTGAAGAAAGTGTCGAAATCGAATTGGCTCATCGGTAGCCTGGGGATTGAGGCATACATTCAAGCCCCCATCCCAGCTTCCTGCCCAGATGAAGCCTTGTTGATCTTCCAGCAAACACAAAGCAGCTTTTCCCGAAAAACTATCGGGATTGTCTTTGTCTGCCAAAAAACGAGTCCACTGATTGCGCGCTGGGTTCAATCAGCCCGCCTCGCGCGCAGCGGCCAAATCTGCCTGCAAATCGACAGCAAAGGGGGTGGTGTGCACGGCGACGGTTTCGTAGCCGGGCCAGCGGGCGTAGAGCGTGCCCAATAGGCCAGTGGGCTGATCGGCTTGTTTGAGCAGTGCTTCGATCAGATGCGTCGTGGTGGTTTTGCCATTGGTGCCGGTGACGCCGATTAGCTGCATCGCCTGCCCCGGCGCGTCATAAAACCCGGTAGCCGCCTCAGCACAGGCGATCGCCATATCGTCGAACGGCAGCACCAGCGCCTCGGGGTGATGCTGCTCGGGGGGGCGGTTTTGATAAGC
>JBCCCJ010000224.1:0-7356 GCA_039033615.1 Bacteroidota bacterium | reverse complement strand
GGGCCTTTGGCTGGGCTGTCCTGGCCTACCTCCGCCCCTACTTCTGGGGCCGTAAATCCATTTCCTTTGACCCGATCAACACCTTCGATATGTACCGAAATTACCTCAAGATCGCCTGGCGCAACCTCCTTCATCAGAAATTGTATTCAGTCATCAATCTGGTGGGACTCGCCATCGGAATGGCGGCTTGTCTGGTCATTTTGCTCTTTGTACGTCACGAAATCAGCTACGATCGCTATCACGAGAAGTCCGATCGCATCTACCGCATGACTCGGCAGTGGCTCAACAAAGACGGAGAAAGCACCCTGCATCTGGGACACGTCGCTCCGCCTTTTGGGCCGTTGGTTCAAAACGACTACGGCAACATCGTGCGGCACTCGGTGCGTTTTCTGAGCGATCAGCCTCTGATGAGTCTGGGCGAAGAAGTCAAATTGGTGGAGGATCGCTTTTTCTTTGCCGAAGCGCCCGTATTTGAGGTCTTTTCCTGGCCTTTATTAGAAGGAGATCCCGAAACCGCCCTGGCTGAACCCAATTCCCTGGTGCTGACCCAAAGCACCGCCCGCAAGTACTTCGGCAAGGAATCGGCCATGGGCAAAATCCTGAATTATCAAGGCCAAGTAGACATGAAGGTAACCGGGATTGTCGCTGACCTGCCTCCCAATTCGCACTTCCAATGGAACATGCTGGCTTCTTTTCAGACGGTGGAGAATTTCTTTGGTCGGGAAAATATGATGGGCAATTGGGGGAGCAACAACTATGCGACCTATCTGCTGTTTCACAAAGGGCACGAACCCCATGAATTGAGTGCACAGTTTCCAAAATTCTTTGACAAGCACCTCGGCGAATGGCAGGGCATTCCCGCTTCTACTTTCAACCGCTTGTACTTGCAGAAACTGACCGATATCCACTTGTATTCTCATTTGGATTCGGAAATCGAAGCCAATGGCGACATCGCCTACGTCTATATTTTCAGCCTGATTGCCTTGCTGGTGCTGGTGATTGGCTGCATCAATTTCGTCAACCTGACCACCGCTCGGGGCATGCGTCGCGCCAAGGAGGTCGGCTTACGCAAAGTGCTGGGGGCGCATCGCTCTTCTGTCATTCGGCAATTTCTGACCGAATCGGTGCTGTCTGCTCTGCTATCAGTCGCCCTGGCCGTTTTGCTCGTCGAATTGGCCCTCCCCCTCCTCAACGATCGGGTATTTGACAACCCCTTGATCCGGGTGGACTATGGTGAGCCCTTTTTCTGGCTGCTGATCCTGGGCATTACCCTCGTCGTGGGCATGTTAGCTGGGGCCTATCCAGCCTTTTTTCTCTCCCGTTTTCGGCCCGTGCAGATTTTGCGGGGCAAGGTGAATGCGGGCTCCAGTCGTTCGTATTTGCGATCTACCTTGGTTGTGCTGCAATTCACCATTTCCATCAGTTTGCTGGTCTCGGTCGGCATCATTCAGGATCAACTGGCCTATGTCCGCAGCAAACCCTTGGGCTTCAACCAACATCAACTCATTTCGCTGCCAGTGAGTGACGAAGTGTATGACGAATACGAACGCCTGCGCAGTCGCCTGATGCAGCATCCTGGCATCGAAGCCATTACCTTATCTTCCCGCGTACCCTCCGGTCGGTTGCTGGATTCTCAAGGGGGAAAAGCCGAAGTTGCTGGTGAGTTGGTGGACCTGAACACCCGGGTTGCGGATGTACACGTCGGTCATGCTTTTTTGAAGACCTTTGACATTCCCTTGGTGGCCGGACGTGATTTTGATGTAAAGCTCGCCAGCGATTCTAATCAAGCATTTCTCCTCAATCAAGCTGCAATAGAGGCCATCGGCTGGTCAGATGCCAAAACCGCCATCAACAAAGAATTCCACTACGGCAATCGGGAAGGTCGCGTGATCGGAGTCATGGAGGATTTTCACTTCGAATCCCTCCATCAGGACATCGCCCCCATCGTCTTCATGATCACCGAGGGCCGCGCCAATTTCTTCACGGTTCGCTACTACGCCAAAGCCAAGGAGGAAGTGGAACAGCTGCTGGAAGAAGAATGGACCCGGCTGCGGCCGGACGTGCCCTTCAGTTATACCTCCATCGAAGCGGAATTCAACGAACAATACCAGAACGAAGATCGCCTGGGCGAATTGGTAGGTTCCTTTTCTCTCTTGGCCGTCCTCATCGCCACCCTCGGTCTGCTCGGTCTGGCGGGCTACACCACCGAGCAGCGCTTCCGCGAAATCGGCATCCGCCGCGTCTTGGGCGCATCCGTACGTGAGATCCTGGTTCTCCTGACCTCCAATGTCTCTTTGCTGGTTCTCATCGCCCTTCTCCTGTCCGCGCCCCTGGCCTACTTCGTCATGGACCGCCTCTGGTTGAGCACCTTCGCCTATCGCGGCCCCATCGAGTGGGACAACTTCCTGATCGCCGGGGGTCATTGCCTTGCTGATCGCCTGGCTGACCGTGGGCTATTTGGGCTATCGCGCAGCGACGAGCGATCCAGTGGAAGCGATAAGGAGTGAGTAGGGGAATGATTCTGATCTCAAGGGAGAATCCCCCTTTCCCCCAAAATCCCTAATTTGTTCCGACTTATCAATCGGAATACTATGAATCGCTTTTGGGGCATCTTGATCGGAATCGGACTATGGGGCATTGGCTGTCAACTGCCTGTAGAGGTGGCGACGCTCAACCTCGCGCAAGAACACGAATCGCAGGAAGGCCTGGCAGGAACCGCCAAATACCTGCCTTCTCCCATGCTGACGGCGGGCAATCGGGTGTATTTGGTGGGCCATCAAGACGGGAGTTTCCCGGAATTGGGCTGGCACATCACCGACGAAATGGGGGGTATCTGGGATCATCCGATCAAATTGATGGATGGATTCTCGGCGGAAATCACGCTGGCGGATCGCAGCTATGCGCTGGACAGCGCGGATCAATTCGTCAACTATCCCTTCGCCAATGTGCATCAATACACCCTCCCGGGACCAGGCCTCAGCGCCGAGCGTTGGCAATTTGTGCCGGACGATCTGGAAGGGCTGTATGTACAGTACCAACTGACCAATACCAGCGAAGAAGCCCGAACGCTGACCTTCACCTTCGAAGGCTACGCGGATCTGCGACCAACTTGGTTGGCAGAACGGCAGGAGATCGAGGATGGACTGGATAAAGGCACCTATGAACAAGACCTCTGGGCCTGGGTGATGCAAGACCAGAGCAATCCCTGGACCGTTGTATTTGGGGGAGCGCAAACGGGGGGAAGGGCCATGGAAGTGCCTACGCCTTATCAGGGGAAGGGCATGGGCGGCTCGATTTCTTATCCCGTTACGTTGGGACCGAATGAGAGCAAAGCCTTGTCCTTTGTCATTGCGGGGAGCTATCAAAGTGAAACCCTGGCCCGGATGACCTATGGAAAAATCCACGCTCAGGCGGCAGAATTGTTCACCCAAAAGCAGAGCCGATACGAGCAAATCGCCGCCCAGACCAAGCTGACCATTCCCGACAAAGAATTGGAGCAGACTTTCGAATGGCTCAAATACAATTGTGATTGGCTGGTGCGAACGGTGCCCGAAATCGGCACGGGCATCGGGGCTGGGATTCCCGATTATCCCTGGTGGTTTGGGGTGGACAGCGAATATTCCCTACAAGGCTATCAGATGATTGGCCGCGACGACATCGTTCGTAAGACCATCGCCCTGCTGGACAGCCTCTCCGAAGTCACCAACGGCAATGGCCGCATCGTGCATGAGGTTTCTACCAATGGGGTGGTGTTCAATCCCGGCAACATCAACGAGACGCCCCAATTTGCCAGCCTGATCTGGAAGATCTACCAGTGGAATGGGGACCGGGCCTTTTTGGAGCGCTATTTTCCTACGGTAGAAAAAGGCCTTGCATGGCTGATGGAGGAAACCGATACCGACCAGGATGGCTTTCCCGACGGCTTCGGGATGATGGAAATCCACGGGCTTGACAGCGAAATGATCGACGTGGCGAGCTATACCCAAGCTGCCTTTCATGATGCGGCTTTGATGGCGGGCATTCTCGGCAAAGAGGAATTGGCTCAGCAATATGCCCAACAAGCCCTCGACCTGAAGCAAAAAATCAACACCCGCTTTTGGTCGGAGGAGTTTCAGTCCTATGCCGACTTCATTGGAAGCGATGAACAGGCGCTCCACCTGATTGAAGACGCCATCGTGCGGGCGGACACGCTCAACAAACCTTGGGCCGTGGCCGAACTCAAGGAAACCCAAGCCGCCATCCGCGCCAATCCCAGCGCCAAGAATCGGCCCTTTGTCCTCCACCACAATTGGGTGGTCAATACGCCCATGGAAATGGGCATCGCCGATCCAGAAAAAGCAGAACTGGCCTTGCGAACCGCGGAGCAATTCGTCAATCCCTTTGGGGTGTTTGTGACAGGCATCGACCGGGACGCCTCGGCTGGCTCGGACGACGGTTCCTTCCAGGGCAGCAAAATCTTCAGCTATACCGGCGCGGTCATGACCTTACCCACCGGGGTGCAAGCCATCGCGGAAAATAACTACGGCAACCCAGACAAGGCGCTCAATTACCTTCAGCGGATGACCCGGACCTTTGGCTATGCGTTTCCGGGCAGCATGTATGAAGTTTCCCCTGATTACGGCATGATGACCCAAGCCTGGAACATCTACAGCTTTGCCGTGCCCATCGTGGAGCAGTTTTTTGGGATTCAGCCTCATGCAGATGAGCGACAGATTCACCTCATGCCTCAGATGCCTAGCGATTGGGATAACGCCAGTCTGGAAAACGTGCAAGTGGGCAACAATCAGCTTTCCGTCTTTTATGAAAAGACCGAGGATGCGATTCAACTCCGAGTTGAGCAAACCCAAACTGACTGGACGATTGTTTTTGCCCCTCCCGAGGGATATTCCACCGTGGAAGCCATTTCCGGTACGTCCGTAGTTGAGCAAGCTGATCTAGCGGCTTTCAGTGGGAAGGAGATTGTGGTGAGGGTTAAGTAGGAATCCACACCACTAGACATTTCTTGAATCAGCTTTGGGTTGTTGTTGGCCAAACATGACGTCGCCTGCCGCGGGCCTACCTTTTTGAGCGCCCAAAAAGGGAGGAAAAAGGCGTCGAAGTCCCAGCCCAACTCTCTTTTCCTCTCCGACCTCGGACTTCGCAGCCAACCCGCTTTTGTGGTGATTACTGCGCTTTGAAGCAATGATTTGGACTTTTGTCCAGTGGTGTGGTAGGAATCAGCATAAGGGCGAATATAGATCCCCCTACAACACCTCCGGAAATACCCCTCTGGTGCCCATGTCCACGACCTGTTCGCCTAGCAGAGGTTCGTATTTCCCATTGCCGTTGTCGTCGCGCCACTCAAAACTTTGGTTGGTGGAGATGACCACTTCGATGAAAATGTCTTCGTTGGGATTTTCGGGAATCACCAGCGCGCTTGGGAATTGGCCCGTTACGACACAAGAGCCTACAGGAACCGGAGAGGTATCACTGATGGGATTGGGTACAGTGGTCTGAGGGGCGTCGCCTTCCGTAACATTGTTGAAAGGAAAGCCTGCCACCTCTCCGCTGGATGCTAGCCCAAAATAGCCTTGTAATTTGTTCGCATTCACCTCCACGGTTTCGCTGCCCATAGTGTAGCTCCCGATGTAGGTATTGTAGCCGAGAAAGGAAGCCAGCGTCGCAGAGACGTCCACATCATCGCTGACGCCAGCTGGCCAATCCGGGTTTTGAGCAGCCCCTGCCAAATTGTATTGGAGCTGGTACTTCTGAAAGGCGATGGAACTTCTGATGAACTCGTAGGTACCGGCTGGCACCTCGCTCAAAGGGATGCTGAGTTCGTTTTCCGCATCGGTCAGCAGCAGAACCTCCTCAAAGTCGATGGCAGCGATGCCCCCGGCTTCCGTGGTGGGAGAAGAAAAGGCGGTAACGCCTGCTTCGTAGGGCGTGAATTTGTCGGGATATAAGCCGACGAAATGTAGGCCCAGAACTTCAAATTCTGGATTCTGACCAGCATTTTCCGGGGGGAGTTCAGCGGGATTGCCGAGATTGTCCAGACGCCCTGCCGTAGGGTCCATGACAAAGGAAATGTGCAACTTTGGGCCATCGGTGGGATCTACCCCTTGATTCGGGGAGCAGGCGGTCAAGGCGATTCCGAAGACCAGGACGGGAAGCAGAAGGGTTGGATTCATATGGTCAGATGGTCGAAAAGGAGTTGGTCATTCCTTACGGAAGCTGGCAATTCAGGTTCCTCAGGAAAACGGGGGAGGTACAGCTAGAAGGACGAGAACCCCTAAAAGAAGAGAGAAATCAATAGAGTTGGCTGTTCCTGGCTTCATGTAACTCATTTCCCTGGCAAAAAGTAGCTAGCGATCTCAACCTTCCTATTCGCCATACGTTTTACCTCTGCTTTCACAATCATACTGAATTCAAACGAAAACCTTCTACAATCACACGGCTATGGATTTGATTTACCTAAAAACACTTGAGACCTTGGTAGCAGTCTTGTTGTATTTCATTGCCAAGCGGATTTGTTTCAAGGTCATTGACAAAACCCTGAGGGATCGCCTCCTACAAGAATCCAGAGGACTCATCATCAAGCGATTGATTTACGTAGTTTTGTTGTCAGTCAGCGCACTTTTCATTTTGCTGATCTGGGGTGTTGATCAAGCTGAACTGGCGATTTTCATGAGTTCTGTGTTGACCATTGTAGGGGTTGCCTTCTTTGCTCAATGGTCCCTGCTCTCCAATATCACTTCCAGCATTCTGTTGTTTTTCAACCATCCCATCAAACTGGCCGACACCATCATGATTTTGGAAGGCAAAGATTATGTGTTGGAAGGCAAGGTGATGCACATTGGGCTCTTCTTCACCACCCTTCAAACCAGTGATGGCGAGGAGTTGGCTTTGCCCAATAATGTATTCATCCAGAAGAGCATCAAACGGATCGATAAATCTAGGCTTGGTGCAGAACAGGCAACGAATGAGGCAAGTAGTCTTGAAGAAAATCAGTAGGGTCGGTGGTTTGCTGAGCTATTGGGCAGTTGCATACACCTCCCGCTCCGAATTCCGAAACGAGACGTTCCGAATCGCGCCCGCCCCTTCGAAGTGGATGGAAACGCCCTTGATGGCCATCGCTGGTGCTGATACTGGCATCTGATAGACTTCTTTCTCATTCAGGAAGATGTGCAGAATTCCTTGCTCGGCGTGCACGCGTAGGGCCTGATATTGGCTCATGTCCACCCCAAAGCCCGACAAATCATGGGTGCTTCCGTCGATGAAGTCATCAAAAGTCATCATGTTCAAGCTGGCTACACAGCCCACATTCGCCAAGGGCACACTGACCGCACCTCCTTCAAACAACAGATAGATGTGGGT
>JBCCCJ010000223.1:0-7369 GCA_039033615.1 Bacteroidota bacterium | reverse complement strand
TACGTAGGGATGTACACTGGTTACTTCCTCCAGTTGTAGGATGTTGACCAGGGAGGTATCCTGCGCATTCAAGGGGATCGCTTCGGTATCCAGTTCCCGATAATAATTGCCGATCACAATGTGTGATCCAAAGCCTACCACCTTATTTTCGATTTCATTTTCAAAGCCCCGGACAAAAGAAATCGCAATCTCCATAGTGGCGACGGCCAGAGCAATGCTGATCACGGAGAGACGAACCACCAAACTGGTTGCCTTTCGGTGCGCCCGAAAGGTAATGCGTTTGGCAAAGAAATATTCAAAATTCACCGTATGACCAGGATTTTTTGTACGTTCGATTTCTGTAAATGGCTGCATCAGCCTATTCACCAGCAATCACAATTCATGTACAAGTTCGGCAAATTTCTGCAAATCCTGTCTCTTTTGGCTGCTTTTTTTGGGCTAGCCTTCTCCGTTTCCTGCCAATCAGAACCCGCTTCTGCTCCCGCTGCTACCCAAATGGCCAGGGAATTGAGTCCAGAACCCCCAGCGCTTACCACCGGACCGGACCGCTTTCTTCAGGATCACCTAGCAGCCATGCAAGGAAAACGTATCGGAGTCGTAGCCAATCACACGGCGCGACTGATCGATGGCACCCACTTGGTGGACAGCCTGATTGGGGCTGGGCTGCAAGTCATGCGGGTTTTTGCGCCAGAACATGGCTTTCGAGGTAGTGCAGATGCAGGCCAGAAAATCGAAGATGGGGTAGATCCAAAGACTGGTTTGCCCATCGTCTCCTTGCATGGAAAACGGCGAAAACCGACGCCCGAATTTTTGCAAGACCTGGATGTCGTCCTCTTTGACATCCAAGACGTGGGCAGTCGACACTACACCTACGTTTCTACCATGTCTCTGGTGATGGAAGCCTGTGCCGAGCAGGGAGTGCCTTTTTGGGTATTGGATCGCCCCAATCCCAATGGTTGGTATGTAGATGGCCCCATGATGGAGGCAGGGTATACCTCTTTCATTGGCAAGCATCAGGTTCCCATCGTTCACGGCATGACCATTGGAGAATATGCCCAGATGGTCAATCAGGAAGGCTGGCTCACAAATGAGGTGCAAGTAGAGTTAACCGTCGTTTCTTGCGAGGGCTACACCCATGAGATGCGGTGGGAAGACACTGATTTGCCCTGGATTGCCCCTTCCCCCAACATTCCTACAGAGCATGCGGCCTATCTCTACCCTGGCCTTTGTTGGTTTGAACCGACTCCGATGAGCATCGGTCGTGGTACCGATTCTGCCTTCACCATCTTAGGCGCTCCCTGGTTTGAGCCAGCAGCTACGGCTCGTTTGGCATCAGAAACCTTGTTTTTCCACGGTTTGGCCTTCAAGCCTCACCCTTTTACCCCGCGTTCTCTGCCCGGGAAATCCACCTACCCCAAATTCCAAGACACAGAATGCCAGGGAGGGAGCTTTGTCAATCGGGTATTAGGCAAAGCTTTGTTACTCGCCGGGCTGGAATTGCTCCAACTCAGCCATGAGGCTCACCAACAAAGTGGTTCTACGGAGAATTTCTTTGGGAAGAATTTCTCTACTTGGGCAGGCAATGAGCGTCTGGAACAGCAACTGCGAAAAGGAGATAGCCCAGAAGCCATCTACGAGAGCTGGCAAGCTCAGACAGACGCCTTTCGGGCCATGAGAAAGCAGTATTTGCTGTATCCAGAGGAATAATCCCTACCAGGGGTGTTCTGATCCTTTCTTGCGGGCTTTATTAGAAACCGTGAACACCCGGGCGAGGTTGAATCCGAAATGGATGTCTCCGGCTTCGATTTGCCCATCGGTTTGGGTGATGAAGAGGTTTTCCGTCATCCCCCTTGAATTGGTGAACATCAACTGGAACACGTGTCCTCCGGTCTCGATGTCAAATCCGATGGCGGCAGAATTTTGAATGCCTGGCAGGTTTTGGTTGGGCAAGAGATAGAAATATTCAAAGTTCAAGGTCACACTTCCAGACAAGCGTACGCGACCCCCCACTCCGACGGAAAGCACGTCATTGGGTTCGGAGGGAGAAGCTACCAAGTTGCGGTGAACCAGCGTTGGCATCACCTGCAAGGACAAGCGATCGGAGAATTTCCGGGCGATCATCAACTGGTGAACAAAGGCCAGACGAGACGAAAAATAGTTGGTCCGGTCTGGATCTGCCCAGCGAAGAGTATTGGCTTCGGTCGTCGCTAAATACACCAGACTGATGGGCATCACCCGCTTGCCAGTACTTTGCCGCAAAATCTTTGCCTTCAGAAAGGTGTCGTAGGTTTTGCGAATGTTGGAACGCCCAATCCCCACACACAGATGATTGCTGATGCCGTATTCGAACCCCAACCGCATATTTGCCTGGTCCAAACCAAAGAACTCGTACGCTCCTCCATTGACCCGACCAAAACGGTGGGAAATCAACAGCTGCATCACCCCTGGAGCCGGCATTTCGATGGAATGGGCATTGATGATGCGAACCGTTTTGAAGGTCGCATAGGTGTAATCCACCGTTTCTTCCTCCATTTCTTCCAACATATCCAAGAGGTCGTCCTGGGCCAGGAGGGAAGTCAACCCACACAAGGAAAAAGTAAACAGTAACAGGTAGCGGTACATAAGTTCTTCAGTTCTATTCTGGATCTGGAGGAATGCGTTTGACAGAAATCAACTCTGGGGCTTATAGGCCATTTGGACATTGGCCATGATGACTTTGGCGATGTTTTCCCGGACGACGGAAGGTACTTTGATGTCAAAATCTTCCAGTACGATCGGCAATTCCGCCTCGGCAGAAAGATTTCCGCCTACTACTTGAATGGTCCCCTCTACCTCTACTTCCTGGGTAATGCCATGAATGGTCAGTTTGCCAACAACCTTGACGGGATAGGTACCGTCTTCCTGAAAATTCACAGCGTCCATATCGGTGATTTTTCCGGCAAAGGTTGCTTTGGGGAATTTGTCAGAGTGGACGTATTTTTCGTTGAAATGCTCCTGCATCAGCGCCTTTTCAAATTGAAAGGCTTTCATCAACACTGCAAAGGCCATTTCTCCTTTTTCAGGATTGATGACGCTGGTCACCTGGTTGTTCACAGCTTCGATGTCCTCTACCGGAGTAGAAGAAAAGAAGGTGATGGTTCCGGTGCGGGTCAATTGCTTTTGGGCGAATCCCTGGGTAAAGAGCAGAAGGGCCAAGGGAAGGAGCAAAAAGAGTTTGTTCATGATATGGTGAATTAGGGTTGATGTGTCAAATCATTAATTATTGGGGGTGCCTGCATCTATCCAGGCTTTCAATTGGTCAAGTTCACAGTCCGGCAGACGATTGCCTCCTTTTGGCATTTCTGAAAACCCATCTATGTGGGCCATAGAGCCATACAGCGAATTGTTGTCATTGGCTGAGGCTACGACTTCCTCATAGGTTTCCAAACCAATGTTGGCCGAAGGAAAATTGCCTCCATGGCAGCCGGTACATTCCCGGACCATCAATGGCTGCACAAACTCGGCATAGGAGACATCCGTGGTATCGCAGTCGAGGGTAACTGGCTGTGCGGGATATAAATCTTCTTCATTGTCATAGTAACAGCCCATCCCAAATAGCAGCAGGGAAGCAAAGGCAACAACAGAAATAATCGGTCCAAAGCGCATCATAATTCCTTAGTTTTCCAGGTGGCCAGCATTGATCCATTGCTTGATGAGCAAGAGTTCACAATCCTCCAGGGGGTCTTTGTTTTTCGGCATAGCGGAGAAATCATCCCATCGCAGGACTGCCCCTAGTAGTCTGCCAGAGCGAGCCACTTCTCTTAAGCTGGCATAGGTATCAAGGACTACTCCCCCACCGGGTCGATTCCCAGCTGTATGACAAGAGATGCAGTTTTCCTGTAGAATGGGCAAGACATCTGCGGCGTAGCTCACATCCGTAGTATCACAAAAAGAACCAATGTCGCAGCCGATATTCTTAGCCCCTTGCAAGATCCACTGACGCACCATTTCGATGTCCTGATCGCCCATTCGATCATAAAATTGGGGCGGTGGCATGAGTCTTCCTTGATCGGTGGTGGTAATGCTTTCCATCAAGATGGAATTGTCGGGATTACCAGGCACGATCATGCCACTGTTGATGACCTGTTCGTAGGTTTCCATTTCAATCCCCGATGGGTGTCCCGCTTCATGACAAGCGATACATTGGTGGCGCTCAAACAGCAGCACAATGTCTTCCGAATAGTAGATCGAATCTGGACTACAAGTATTGGAACAGTCGATGGTATCCACTTGGGCAACATCACCGACGATGGTTTCTCCACAAGCAGTTATATAGAGACAGGGAATGGTATCGGTAGAAAAGGGAGGTCCATATAGCACTTCTCCACAAGCGGTGACCATGGTATCACAGGTCCACCCCTCTGGCACGTCCCCCTCCCCGCAAGGTTTGGTAGGCGTCTCATGAACGCATGCATTCATGGAGAGTACATACAATAGCCCGACAACTGCAAGCGGAAGGGTGTAGGATAATGGGTTACGCATGATTGGCGGTAGGGAAATCTTGAAAAGGAAAAATCAGGAAGCAATGATGCAGCGGGACAAACTGACGTCCATCAAATATCCACTGCACAGTCCTCTGATGTGTATGTTCTGCCCAACTTGTACGGCTTTCGCTTGGGTCGATTCATCTGGTAAAAAAGAGCAACTGACTCCGAACATATCCGTTTCACCTCGTAAAACGACCACCATCCCGCCATCGTTGGTGGGGGTGATTTCAGCCACGGTTCCATTCACCTCAATCAGTTTGTCCAAATACTCCGCATTGGCCTTCGCTTCATCTTGCTCGAATGCAACAAATAATTCCGAGGCCGACAGTTGGACCTCTGCGGAAGCAGCAGCAAGATCCTGATGGGGTTTGTTGTACATCCGATACCCTACGAACCCGCCAGTTGCTCCGAAGATGAACATCACGGCAGCAAATACTCCAGCAGTTTTCTTTGAAAATCGCATAGTTGGGCGTGTTTTAATTCATACAAACTTATCAGAACGGAGAGAGGTTTGAAAAAAAAGCCTGCTTAAGTGGGTGAATTGACCGCTGGAAACGGTAGAAGGCAATATGACGCTGAAATTTCAACTTCAAGTGGGAAGCTGTACCTTGCTTTTATGAGTGTCCTTACCTATCAACATTTTCTCCAGGCCGTTCATCGCGTGGCGGCTACTCAGACCTCCGATGACCGCATTTCTACCATAGATATGCACACCGAAGGAGAGCCATTGCGGGTGTTGATGGCTGTTTTCCCCCTCGGGAAAGAAGGGGTATTGCCTGCCCGACGCAAGTTTCAAGCCCAGTATGATTTCCTCCGAACCGCCCTCATGTGGGAGCCGCGAGGTCATACGGACATGTATGGCTGCGTGATCGTCCCTCCCAAAGATTCCGGCTCAGATTTCGGCACTTTCTTCCTCCACAATGAAGGCTACAGCAGCATGTGTGGGCACGCCATCATCGCGTTGGCGACCTTGTTTGCCAAGAAAGGTTGGGGCAAGGTAGAAGAGTCCATTACCTCTCTGAAGATAGAGGTCCCTGCTGGTGTGGTGCATGCTTTTGCTCAGTGGGAGAATGATATGGTCAAGCGAGCCTTTTTTGACAACGGCCCTTCTTTTGTAGCAGGGCTGGACCTTCCCATTTCCCTCCCTAGTTGGGGTAACATTTCCATCGACCTGAGCTTTGGTGGGGCGTTTTATGCCTATGTGGATGCGGATCAAATGGACCTGAACCTTGCTCCTGAACATACCCAGACCTTGATTCAGGCTGGGATGGAGATCAAGCAAGCGGTCGCCAATACCTACCCAGACTTGATTCGACATCCCACGGAACCCGAATTGAGCTTCCTCTACGGCACCATCTTCACCAGCAAAACGGTTTTCCAAAACCAGGAATCGCACAGTCGGCACGTTTGTATTTTTGCAGATGGAGAGGTAGATCGTTCTCCGACCGGAACCGGGGTGAGCGGTCGATTGGCGATTTTGTACCAACGCGGCGAAATCCAGCTACTGGAAGAAGTTCAGATTGAAAGCATCCTTGGCAGCAGGTTCTCCGGGCAGATCATGGCAAGCACCCATTTCGGTCCTCATGTAGCCATTATCCCAAGGGTAGGCGGTAGGGCCTGGCTCACAGGCGAACATTCTTTTTACCTGGATCCTGAAGATCCGTGGCGAAATGGATTTTTGTTGAAATAGGATGATCTTGTTTCTGGGAGTACCTACAAGATGTTTTTTGAGCTCTGATCAAGGTTTGTGAAAGGCAATTTTGCGGTCCCTTTGCGCTGTCAAACTTGGGAAATAGACAAGAGTAACAGGATGGACAGGATTTGTGGTAGCAAGTAGGAATTGGGAGGTTGGCGAGGATGGGATGTTTTTTGATCTTTGAACTCTGTTCTTTGGTCATTTTCCGAATACAATTCGGAGCGACCATTTGAACCCCGATCCCTGTCCCCCTGAACCTTGACTACCTGAACCATGCTTTCGGAATTATTTGTGCTTGATTTGTCTAGTGTGCTGGCTGGCCCGGCTGTGGGGATGTTTTTTGCGGAATTGGGGGCTAGGGTGGTAAAAATTGAGAATCCCAAGACTCAGGGCGACGTGACCAGGAGTTGGAAATTGCCGCAGGAGGATCCCTCAATGCCTGATTCGGCCTACCATCACAGCATCAATTGGGGAAAGGACATTCACTTTCTGGATATTGCCGATCCCTCTAATCGGCCCCAGGTAGAGGGCTGGATTCAGCAGGCCGACATTGTCCTGACCAATTTCAAGCCGGGTTCTGAGAAAAAGCTAGGGTTGGATTACCCGACGCTGGCCCAGTTGAATCCTCGTTTGATTCATGCTTCGGTCAATGCCTATGGCGCAGACAATCCTCGCCCCGGATTTGATGCCTTGATTCAAGCTGAAACGGGTTGGATGTACATGAATGGGGAAGCCGATGGGCCCCCGGTCAAATTACCCGTGGCCTTGATCGACGTCTTGGCGGCTCATCAACTGAAGCAAGGGATTTTGCTCGCCTTGCTACAGCGGGAACGCAGCGGCACAGGCTCCCAGGTCCAGGTATCTCTCTTTGATGCGAGTCTGGCTGCCCTGACCAATCAAGCCAGCAATTGGCTCAACGTGGGAGTCAAGCCGACCCGCAAGGGCAGTCAGCACCCCAACATCGCTCCTTATGGAGACATCTTTTCCACCCAAGATGGTAGGGATATCTTGCTTGGTACAGGCACCCAACGGCAGTTTGAACAGTTGTGTCATTTGCTGGCGGTTCCCGACCTGGCCACAGACCCTCGTTTTCTCACCAACCGCCTCCGCCTCCAGCACCGATCAGCATTGATCGAAGCCTTGCGGC
>JBCCCJ010000222.1:0-7375 GCA_039033615.1 Bacteroidota bacterium | reverse complement strand
TGTGGGAACGGTTCTGCTACTACGGTATGCGAGTCCTCCTCACCTTGTACTTAGTCAAATCTTTGATGAAGGGGGATGCTGAGGCAAGTATCATTTATGGTGCCTACACCGCCTTGGTATATGCTGCTCCGGTATTGGGGGGACGTCTCGCCGATCAATTTCTAGGCTATCGGTACGCCATCATTCTGGGAGCCATCCTCATGTCCATCGGAGAATTCATGATTTTGGGAGGCAATGAATCTTGGCTGCTGATCGGTATGGGCGCCATCATTGTCGGGAATGGCTATTTCAAAGCCAATATCTCTACCATTGTCGGGAAATTGTATGAAGACGGTGATCCTCGTCGAGATTCTGGATTCACCATTTTTTATGTGGGTATCAACGTCGGAGCTTTTCTTGCGACCACAGTTGTCGCCTATGTGGGAGAAGAAATTGGATTTCAGTACGGCTTCGGATTGGCTGGGATCGGGATGTTACTTGGCTTAGTCATCTTCTATTTTGGTCGAGATCAGTACCAAGATGCACAGGGACTAGAATTCACCGAAGCAGGATTGAAAAAAGTGGCGGGGCCGTTGAACATGATCCAATTGATCACCGTCGGTTCTCTTTTGCTGATTCCGGTATGTTATTTCCTCATCAGCTATAATGAGGTCTTGACCTACATGCTTTCAGGACTATTTATCTGGGTGATTTATAGCCTTATCTCTTCAGGAGCAAAAGAAGGTTCCAAGTGGCGAGATCGCATGATTGCCCTGGTGATCTTTATGGTGATCAATATTGTCTTCTGGGCGTGTTTCGAGCAGGCTGGTACTTCTTTGACGCTCTTTGCTGATCGGAACGTAGATCGGATGATCTTTGGGTGGGAAATGCCTGCTTCTATGACGCAGTTTTTCAATCCGGCCTTCATCATCATCTTTGGTTCGATTTTCTCGGTGATGTGGGTACGGCTTTCGGCCATGGGGAAGAATCCCTCTATTCCCATGAAGTTCGCGCTCGGCATCTTCCAACTAGGCTTGGGATTCCTGGTTACTTACGTTGGCTTTCAGCTGCAATCTGAATTCCTCGTCCCCCTGATGACCCTGGTGATTCTCTACCTCCTTCATACCACTGGTGAATTGTTCCTCTCGCCCATTGGGCTTTCGATGGTGACCAAACTTGCCCCGAAACACATTGCTGGAACTGCGATGGGGGGCTGGTTTCTCTCATTCGCCATCGCCAACTTCCTCGGCGGGCAAATTGCTGCGTTGACGGGAGCAGAAGGACACGGAGGGGAAGAAGCAACCACCGAAGTCTTTTCGACGGATGTTACCGTTCGGGATGCTGCAGCGGAAGTGAATGGCGTCGATTTTGACACCTGGGAATCTCTGGATGGAGAACCTCGCAACATCACCGTGCAGAAATACCTCGACATTCGGGACTGGGTTGAATTCAGAAGTGTCTCAGCCGGAACTTCTTTTGGAGACTGGCAGGCGAATCGTTCGATGAATACCCCTTTCCAATCAGCGGAAGAATGGCTGAATGCTGGCGCGTGGAAAAGCTTGAGTCAAGCCTATGCCAAATTGAAGCAAGCGGATGAAGCCAATCCCGAACAGGCAGGCCTCGACTACGATGGCTGGATGTATTTCCGAAAAGGATTCGACGAATTCGATCAAACCAATCTTGCTCTGGCGGATGCCTTTTCGGCGCATAAAGACGTCGTCCTGAAAACTGGCTTGGAAAAATATGTCAACATCTTTACGATCATCGGCTTGGTTCTGGTAGGATTCTCCTTGCTGATTGCTGTGGCGAGCAAACCGCTGAATCGTCTGATGCACGGGGTGGTCTAAGTGATACTCAAAAAATAACTTGGACCTTTTCACTCGTTCTTTCTTCCCATCTCTTCGTCAAGGCTCATCTTTGGGTCCCTTTTCCCAAAGTTTCGCGATTTGGCCCGCCAACCACTCGGTGTTGATTCCTTAATCTGGAAAGAAATATCTACGCGAAAAGAGGAAGTTATTTTTCAAGTCTCACTAAGGGCCTTCTGGACCTACTTCCCTGATACAAAACTCCCCTTTTCTGATGCAGAAAAGGGGAGTTTTTTGATCCATGCCCGATTGCGCTCACATCCCTTGTTCCTCTCGAATGTGCTGCAACAAGCCTTCGGTGGCGCGATCCAGCATCTCGTAAACTTCTTCGAAACCTCTTTGGCCGCCATAGTAGGGATCAGGCACATTCTCGTTGGCCGCATCAGCTTCGAACTGCCGCATTTTGAAGAGTTGGGCGGTAGCGGCGGGGGTTTGCGTATGTCCTTCTTTCAGGTTCCGAAAGTTGCTTTCATCCATCGCAAGAATGTAGTCGAAGCGACGGTAGTCACTTTCCTTGACCTGACGAGAACGAGAAGGCAGGTCTACCCCGTGCGAAGCGGCGGTTTCGCGCATCCGAGCGTCTGCCCGGTCTCCTTCGTGCCAACCACTGGTCCCAGCGGAGTCAATTTCGAACTGATCTTCCAGGCCTGCTTCTTTCACTTTGTGAATGAACAAGCCCTCTGCCATCGGAGAGCGGCAGATATTCCCCAAACAAACAAATAAGACTCTTACCATAGCAGGCACATTTGACGACAAATTGCGCCAAATGTGCCAATTCTGCAACTTGGATCAATTTCTGATCACCAGAGGCAGCGTCAAATCGCGTTCGCTAAACCGCTCATCCACAAAGTACTGCCCCCGATAGTTGCGGCGGGCGATGTCGGTGATGCGGATGAACACCCGAGAACCAGGACGTGCCTGTCTGACTTCGGTAGGCAGGCGAAATTGGATGCCATTCATCGCATTGCGACCGGCTACTTGCAGGGTGCTGACTACCCGCGCAGCGCCCAGTCCATCTTTCAACAGAATCTCGATCGCCTGGACCCGATAGCGGGCTTCTTCTGGCAATTGCCGTTGGAATTCCCGGTCTGGGCGAATTTTCAAGCTCAGGGAGCTACCCGCAGGAATGGCAGCTGATCCATTGTAGGTTCGGTTGCCAATGATCAAGTCAAAAGAGGGCTTGGGAGGTTCGATCACCTGATAGGGAATTTGATCGATGGCCACCAATTGCCCCTGCGTGCGGGAACTGATGGAGATGTTACACCGCTGCCCGGTCGGCACTACCTGAAAACGCTTCACGGAGCGATTGCTTTGGGAGACTGTCGCTTGGGAGGCTTCGATCACGGGCTGGTATTCTGATCCCAGGGCAGGTACGTCGATGTTGAGGGGATTGGCACAGTTGCGGTACAATTGCTGGACCGCCGCAGAGGTAATCACGGCCTCTGGTTTCCGCACAGTGAATTCTTCCTGGACCTTCAGCTCATGGTAGCCTCCGGTGGCTTTGGGCACCTGAATATTGGCCGTATAGGTTTGGCGAGCTTCATTTTGACCACGAGGAATCAGATTCCCTCTGGCGGGAATGGTCAGCAGAGCGGTATTTCCATCGTTTTGCAGTTCGATCCGGCCAGAATTGCTCTCAAATTGGGGTTTGATTTGCTTGGAAGACAATCCCACGAAGAGCTGTGTCTGGAATTGCATACCAGCCGGCACGATGCGAGAAGCTGGGGCGCTGATCGGAATGATGGTATCTGGCACGAATACGTGGACACCCAAGCGAGTATTCAGCAAATCGAGCAACTGCTTTTCTTGACGGAAGAGGTCAATTTTCAAGGCTTCTAGGGTCGCCATATTCGCTAGGACTGGCCCTTCGAAGGTGTATTGCTCCCAACGCTTATCGGGATCAGCCTTCTTCGGTGCGGGATCGCGCAGTTGATAGGCGTTGATTTTGAATGAATCATCTACTACCTGCCCATTGTAGAGGTCTGCCAAATAAGCGTAATAGTCGTTGAGTTGGTCCCGAAGCGCCATGGCTTCCCCATTCCCCCGTCGCTTATTTGCGTCCTCATCCTGGCCCATCCAGTACTGGTAGTTGGCCTCCAATTCATCCTTGCGGCGATAGTCTTGCAATTCCGTGTCGTACTCGGCGATGTTTTCCATTTCGAGCACGTGGCGATCCAGAAGGCGAACCATCTCTTGGGTCTTGTCCCGAATCACATCTAAGGTATCTTTTAAGCCAAGATTCTGGCGATTCCCTTCATTTTCGATTTCACGGTCTATTTCGGCCTTCATTTGGTCCATGAATCCAAGGGATTGAGCATCGGCCTCGGTTACGGCATCTTCCAATTGGGTACGAATAGAGGAAAAGGCTTCTAATACTTCGTTGCTGACGTTCAGGGCCAGCATGGCCAACAAGACGAGGTACATCATGTTGATCATCTTCTGGCGGGGAGAGACGGTTTTACTTGCCATATCAGGTTGCATTAAAGTGCTGGGCGCTTTGAAAAAAGCACCTGCGAATCGGTTCTGCTCGCTTTTGAAAATCAAAAGGAGACAGAGATGTTAGAAAAAAGAAAAAGTAGGCGGTACGAACATCTCCTTAATGCAATGGGCTGGAATGGTTACAAAAAAAAGAGGCCCGAAGGCCTCTTTTTCTATTTCGCTGTCAGACACGACCAAGCGCGTCCGTTTTTATTAGTAGCTCCAAAGATGGTGCTCAAATTCGATCAGTTCCTGACGACGCTGCTCGGCTTCTTCCAAAGAACGAAGTCCTTCACCAGAAACGTCGATGATGTAGCTGTGAAACAAGCGGAGTTCAAAAACTTCCCGCATGGTTTTGTATTGAGCATCATTGAAGCGATTCTTCCACTGGGCATTGTCCAGGTAATCAATCACCTCATCATAGGTGAAGGTACACAACTTCTTTTCCGGCAGCGTTTCGCCGGGATCGGTCCAGACGATCTCAATGAATTGGATGTCATAGACCATGTCAGAACGATTCTTGTCGAAAATCCGGTCTTCGACAAATTGAATCACGTTCTCGAAGGGCGCGGGATCAAAATCTCCTTCAAAGCCACCTCCGCCAGTCAAGGCGTCCTCAGAAAACTCATCGCCGAATTCATCATCACCGAATTCGTCACCAAACTCATCCCCACCAAAGCCCCAGTCATCTCCGGCATCTTCTTCCATGCCAAAGCCTTCGTCTTCTCCAAAACCGTCATCAAAATCATCCTCTCCTCCAGACAGGCTCCCTTCGAATTCCTGAATGCGACGGAGCACCACGTCATATCCAATGGGTACTCCCAAAGAATCGGGGTGGTACGCAGGAAAATGACCTTCTTTCAGTCCGTCAAACAGGGTCATCACCAGACCGTTGGAGAACTCGTACTGATTGTCCGTATAAAAAGGACTTTCTCTTTTGGTCAGGGGACCGTTGATTTTTTCGGTCAGGTCAATTCGGTTCACCACTTTGCGACGCCAAAAGTGATCGTCTAAACGCGGTGGGAATTGGGCCATGAGCTGGCTCATCCCGAGCAGGCCTACAGCCATGAACATCCAAAGTTGCTTCATAATGGTTTGTTTGTCGTGGTAAAAAAAAGAGGGTCACCAATAGACCCTCTTATCTTATATCGTGTGTCGACACATCGGCTTAGTAACTCCAGAGATGATGCTCAAACTCAATCAGTTTCTGCCGACGGTATTCGGCTTCTTCCAATGAGCGGAGTCCTTCCCCGGAAACGTCAATGATGTAGCTGGAAAACAGTCTCAGTTCAAACACCTCACGAAGGGTTTTGTAGGCCGCATCGTTGAATCGGTTTTTCCACTGAGAGTTGTCCAAAGACTCAATCACGTCCTGGTACGCAAAAGTGCAGAGTTTCTTTTCTGGCAGGGTCTCGCCTGGATCGGTCCAGATGATCTCAACGAACTGGATGTCATAGACCATGTCAGAGCGATTCTTATCAAAGATCCGATCTTCCACGAATTGAATCACGTTTTCGAATGGAGCAGGATCAAAGTCTCCCATGAATCCGCCACCACCGAGTAATTCATCTTCGCCGAGGTCATCTCCAAAATCGTCTCCGCCGAACTCATCCCCAAACTCGTCTCCCTCAAATCCCCAGTCATCTCCTTCGTCTCCGTCAAAAGATTCAAATCCGCCATCGCCTTCTCCGAATCCATCATCGAAGTCATCTTCTCCACCTGACAAGCTCCCTTCGAACTCCTGAATGCGACGCAACACGTCATCATAGGTCAGGGGAGTAGAAAGGCTATCAGGATGATAGGCGACGAATTTGTTGGCTTTCAGCCCATTAAAAAGGGCCATCACCAATCCCTCTTTTTCAGCGTACTGGTTGTCGTTGTAAAAAGGACTTTCCCGTTTGATCAATGGAGCATTGATCTTCTCGTTCAGGTCGATGCGGTTTACCACTTTCCGACGCCAGAAATGATCGTCAATTCTGGGCGGGAACTGAGCCACCGCTTGCAAACAGAAGCTGATCAACAATAATCCTAGAAGGAGGAATTTTTTCATTTTCCGAAAACGATTTGTTACCAAAAAAGTAAGCTCTACTCTATCTTACCACAAGAGACAGGGTCCGCTCAATTTCAGAGAAACGCTTGTCAGTGACCGTTTTTCCCTGGAAGTTGACCCGGAAGATCTCATTCAATTTCACATATACTTTGGTACCTGGTCGGGCGTCTTGGCGGACTTTTGTTCCGAGAGATACAGAGATCGGCTTGCCGACTGCATCCTTAGATCCGCGCACGCTGTTCACCTTGGTTGGTGGTCCGAGCGACAATTGCGCCAAGACATCAATCGAGGTGATTCCGTATTTGGCATCTTCTGGCAAAGCGCCTTTGAAGTCCTGGTCTGGATTCAAGCGAACGGCTACGCGGCTGGTCTTTGGTACCATGGCAGAACCATTGTACAATTTGCCATTTACTGCCATCGCGATCCCTGGTTTGGGAGGACGAATCACCTTGTAGGAGATGTCGCCAATCTTCATGGTTTGGCCATTGGTAACGCTATTTACCGTTACGATGGCTTTGTTGCCACGAGGAACAATCCGGAACTTCTTCTTGCTGCTTTTGCTTGGGAAGACTTCTGCCTGAGGAGAAGACACCCGAGGGCTGTACTGATCTCCCAAAGCTGGTACGTCAATGTTCACGTCGTTTCCGCAGTTCTGATACAGGATCTGAATCGCTGCAGAGGTAACGACGATTTCTGGACGACGAACGGTGAACTTTCCTTCTACTTTCAAGTCTTCAAACCCACCTGTGGCTTTCGGTACCTGAATAGTAGCAGTATAAGACTGTACCCCTTCGTTCTTTCCATTTGGAATGGCCCGAGCACTCGCTGGAATCTTCAAGGTTGCAAAAGAACCCGATTCATCCGTCTGAATGTTACCAGTATTGGTGCTGTACTTGGGCTTCATCTGACTGGAAGTCATCGCCACAAACAGGTTACTCTCATACTGCAATCCTGCTGGGACAATGGTAGAAATCGGAGCTTCCAGAGCAATCACCTTGTCGGC
>JBCCCJ010000221.1:0-7377 GCA_039033615.1 Bacteroidota bacterium | reverse complement strand
ATCATTTCGATCCGCTTTTCGATAGT
Organism: Bacteroidota bacterium; assembly: GCA_039033615.1. Classification (GTDB taxonomy): domain Bacteria; phylum Bacteroidota; class Bacteroidia; order J057; family J057; genus JBCCCJ01. The sequence continues at coordinate 7,351 of JBCCCJ010000221.1, read as the reverse complement.
CAATCTCCAATTGCTGATTGGGTGCCACCTCCGATATACGGGTATGCGTGCCGTCCCACCAGGATACCTCTAGCCCCAGAATTTCCGTTCCCGGAGCAAGGCCAAAATGCGCCACTTGCTCAGAGGTCGAATACATGCCCCGCACATTGGTGAATTCATACCACTGGGCTCCATTGGTGGTTTCCAATTTCACTTTCACGCCAAAGGGACTGCGGTGCTTTTTGCTATCAGAAACGCTGACTCGCAGGTAATCCTGGGCCTGGGTTTCGTTACGGTACAGGAATGCGACTTCGTTGACATTGCTGATGATCAGGTCGAGATCCCCATCGAGGTCTAGGTCGGCGTAGGCGGCTCCATTGGAAAAAGTAGGCAAATCAAATCCCCACTCCTCGATCACTTTGGTGAAGCTGAGGTCTCCATTGTTGCGGAAGGCGTAGTTGTTGAGCGGCACGGAAGGAATGACTTCCAGCGCCTCGTCCAATTTCAGAATGTCCCAAATGCTCACGTCGCCAGCGCTGGGGTTATTGGCAATGAATTCATTCACTTCTTTTTCTACATAGGCTCCAAAATTCTTGTCTGAATCCGTGTTACGAATATCCCGAAGCAAACCATTGGTCACAAATACGTCCTTATGGCCGTCATTGTCGAAGTCGGCGATCAAATTAGACCAACTCCAGTCTGTGCTCGACATCCCGGAAAGTTGCCCAATGTCGCTGAATTGAGGGAGGGAGGACGTAGGCGAAAAGGTGCCCTGATTGAGCTGCATGGCATTGTACATGTATTGATAATGCCCGCCTCTGTTCACCACTCGCCAAAAGGCCGCTGGATCCATGCCGCTCATATTGGACTTGATCCGAAAATTGTCTTCTGCCTGCATATCCACCACCATCAAATCCTGCCAGCCGTCATTGTTGATGTCGGCCGCGTCCACTCCCATCGAAAAATAGGAAGTATGCTGCATCGCAGAATCCAGCACGTTCACAAAGGTACCGTCCCCCTGATTGAGGAAGAACCAGTCCGGCGCATCAAAATCGTTCGCGACATAGAGGTCGGTCCAGCCGTCATTGTTCAGGTCTGAGGCGGTGACGCTGTTGGGGAAGCCTACTTTTCCAATCCCTGTCTTCGTAGTCGTCTCAACAAATCTTCCTTTTCCAGTATTGCGAAACAAGCGGGAAGTAAATTGGGCTTGTTGTTTGTTGACGTCAAACTGGTCGGAGAAATTTCCGGGATTGGGAGGCTGATTCAATAAATAGAGATCCAACCAACCGTCTTTGTCATAATCCCAAAAGGTTGCATGTCTGGTTCGAGCATCGTGGTCCACCCCATATTTTTCGGCCTGCTCTACAAAAGTTCCATCTTTCTGATTGATATACAGCTCATTCCGGCGCAATTCAGGCTGATGGTCATAGAGTTCTTTGGTCACATAGACATCGTCCCACCCATCGTTATTCACATCAGCGACCACTACGCCAGAAGACCAGCCGCCTCGATTCACAATCCCAGCCGCTTCGGTTACCTCCCGGAAACGAAAATCACCTTCATTGAGATACAGCCGATCCCCCACTAGGTTTCCGGCAAAATACAAATCTGGCCAACCATCTTGATTAAAATCTCCAACCCCTACTCCACCGCCGCCATAAAAGTTGGAATAGATCAGAATATTTTGCTCCCGGGTATCTTGAACGATGTTCCTGAAATCAATGCCGCTTTCGGCTTCTGGCACAAAGGTGAATCTCGGACTCTGGCTCCAAGTAGTCAAGGGGAGACAGAGGAGGATTCCGATCCAAATCTTATGCAGAGCAAATGACTTCTTTTCCATGATTTTCCTATTTCTTACTGAGAACCCCATTCCAGCATTCTGACCGCGTCTTGGTTGCAGGCAACGATGAACCGAATTCCGCCACTGGCAGTTCGAATTTGGGCCAGGTGTTTGACATCATAGGGAAGATACAATCCACTCTCATGTGGATCAACCGCCTCGAAGTCCCCTTCCCCATTTCCCAGCAGAAGGAGGCCAACGCCCGCATCATTTCGGGGAGTTTCTACTTCCGAAGCGACCAGATTCCCAGCCACGACTACATCCAGGTTCTGATCTCCATTCAGGTCGCCAGTCCAGATGGTCGAAATTGCGGAAAATTGAGCTTCTATTGGCAAGGGGTGCAGGGCAAATGTCATCTCTCCGAGATTTTCCAGGTACATAGAACGAAAATCAGTTGCCTGGTAATGGAGGGAAGTATTCAGGGATTCTTCTCCATAAATCTCAGGCAGATCCGCTTTGGCAAATAGATCGTAGGTCTTGAATTTTTCGGTAATGAAGGGCATCTGCTCAGAAGAACACTGCCGCCCCCGCAAGGGATACAACACCCCTTCGTCCACATAACTCAGCACAATGTCCTGGGTTCCGTTGTCGTCAAAGTCGTTGAGATATACCTGAAAGGGTTCCACTTTGGAAGCTTTGTATTTGTAGTTGGTGCCCAAATTTCCGAGAACATAGTCGGGATCTCCGTCTCCATCTATGTCGCCTTCGCCCAAGCTGAATCCCCAGCCAACTTTTTGATCCAACTCAGGAACGGACAAACGCTGGAAGGTTCCTTGATCAAATTGGAAAATGGTCGGTGCCATCCATTCGCCAGATAAGAGCAAATCTACATCCCCATCCTGGTCAATATCACTCGCCAAGGCATCGGTGACCATGCCCAGTTGATTCAATTCGGGAGCGAGTGCTTCGGTGACCGCTCGAAAACTTCCTTGATCATTTTGGAGCAAGACGGAATTGGCAGGGCTTGGGTACGCCCGAGGCAGCATTCGCCCACTGACAAACAAATCTAGATCGCCATCCTGATCAAAGTCCAGGGGTTTCACCACTCCCCCACTCCCGGTCATTGAAGGCAGGGCGGATTCATCCAATTGGAGGTTGCCGCTGCCATCATTCCGGTACAAACGATCCTGATACCAACGGCTACCCGCAGCGAATTCATTCCCTCCACTGACCACATATACATCCAGGTCCCCATCTTGGTCCGCATCAAAAAAAACCGCCCCCACATCTTCTGCTGGTACGTGTTTGGAAAAGGTAGGCTGGGGAAGCAATTCAAACTTCCCAGAAGGCTTTTGGAGATGAACTTGCCCCGGGAACCCTGCCGCGCCTCCCAAGAAAAAGTCATCCAATTGATCTCCATTGAGGTCTCCTGTGGCTAAAGCAGGCCCCCATTGAGACATTTTATGGGGCAAGAGGACTTCGTACGCAAAGTCATCAAACGCATTTTCCTGATGTACCACCTTCAGGCCTTCGGTCTTGGTTACGTCTCGAAATCCCTGGTCTTGGGCCTCTGATTTAGCATTTCGGTCTTTTGGAGACTTGGCTTTGTCATAGCTGAGTACAATTTCCCGATTGGCCTTGACCTTTTTCGCGATTGTCTCGGTGCCATCAAACCAGCGAACCACAATTTGTTGGGCTTGGCTAGCAGTTCCCAAGCCGACACTCAAACGAGGATCTACCGAGGACTGAAAGCCTCGACTCTGATAGGCTTCCAGGTATTGGGGTCCTTCTGCGGTTTGCACTTCCACTTTGGCTCCAAGGCCAAAAGGATTATTGGGAGGCCCGTCTAAGCGGATCGTGAGGTAGTTGTTTCCAGCCTGTTCTCGCGCATGGTTCTGATATACAAAAGCTTCCTGGTCAATGTTGTTGATTACCACATCCAAGTCTCCGTCATTGTCCAAGTCTCCGTACGCCATGCCATTGGAGAAGCCTTTTTCTGCGAAGTTCCAAGCTTCGTTCATCTTTTCGAAAGTATACCCGCCTTCATTTCGGAAAACATAATTCTGAATTTTGGTGATCGGAGCCGCAGTCAGCAATTCCCGAAATAATTCTGCGTTGGTGATCTTCCCTTGCCGAAACTCGGCCAATTTCTTTTGCTCAAACTTCACATAATCCTTATTGGAAATGTCTTTTTTGTAGCCATTGGTGATGACAATGTCTTTCCAGCCATCCAAGTCCAAATCGGCAAATAATGGTGCCCAGCTCCAATCTGTGTTGGATACCCCTGCCAGCTTAGAGATGTTGCTGAAATGTAGGTCGCCCCGATTCAATTGAAGCGCATTGTGCATGTATTGGTAGTGAAATCCATCCTCCACTGCATAGTAAAACTGGGTACGATCCATGGGCCGCATGGTGGTTTTTTGGCGATAATTGTCTTCGGCCACCATATCTACCGACAGGATGTCCACCAAGCCATCGTTGTTGAAGTCGGCCATGTCGGTGCCCATGGAGAACTGAGAAGTTTGGTTGAAGGCCGATTTGACGATGTCGGTAAAGGTTCCATCCCCTTTGTTCAGATAGCAGTAGTCGTGCTCCAGAAAGTCATTGGTTACATAGAGATCCGGATAGCCGTCCTGATTGATATCCCCCACCGCAACGCCGAGGCCATAACCAAGGGGATTGGTGTGCAAACCTGCCTGCTGCGAAATGTCCACGTATTTGCCTCCTTGATTTTCGTATAGCTTGTCCCCCACATTGGAATCGTGGATTTTTCTTACTTCTGAGGGCTTGAAATCATTGATGGGGAAGATGTTGTGGTTGAGGATAAAGAGGTCCAGGTCACCATCTAGGTCGTAATCCAAAAAAGCAGCTTGGGTCGCATAGCCCGTATCGTCTACCCCATATTTCTTCGCTTCCTCGGAGAAAGTGCCATCTTGATTGTTGACATACAATTGATTGGCCCGAAAAGCCTCTGGGACATTTCCAGAGAGACAGACGTAGAGATCCAGCCAACCATCGTGATTGATGTCGACCATGGTGACACCTGTGTTCCAGCCCTGCGAGCCCCCTACCCCAGCGGTTTCAGTTACGTCTTTGAATTGCCAGTTTCCCTGGTTGAGGTACATCTGATTGGGAGACAGATTGCCGGTAAAGTATAGGTCGGCCAAGCCATCGTTGTTCAGGTCTCCAATAGCGACTCCCCCTCCATTGTGGAAATATTCATAGGTGAGGATGTTGATTTGCTCATTTTCAATGATCGGGTTCTCAAAGACAATCCCGGTCTTTTCTGAAGGTAATAGAGAAAAAAGCGGAGCCTGAGCATAGCCAGACATCATGCCTACCGCCAATAGGTTGCCGAGGCACAACAGCGAGAAAAAAGAGGGGAAGCAAGAGGAAAATCTACACATGAGCGGAAGCGTTCTGTAGGAGGAGGTCAGTGATTAGCCATGTAGCGGAGGCAATTTCCAGCTATTGGTCAATCCGTTGGGCGAAATAGGCATCAGCATGCAAAAGGAAGAAAAGAAGCAGCGGTCTATGTTAGTGAAAACGTACGAACTCCCCAAAGAGAGTCCGTACGCATCTGTTTTTCCCGGCCTGTTAGCGCGGGCGATCTATCACGTCAGTCTACATCCCACCACACGCGGTTGGTGTAGGTATCTCCTCCGATCCGGCTTACTGCCGCATTGTAGGATTCCGTGTTCAAGGTCGGCTCCAGTGGGCTGTACAGCATCCGGCGAGGAATTTCCCCATTGGAATCTCCGGTGGTATTGTCTCCTGGATCCAAGACGGGATATTCCGTACGACGCCACTCAGAATACGCCTCGTCCTCCTGATCGAAGGCCAGAGCGATCCACTTTTCGGTCATGATCTGCTCTAGTTTTTCTTCAAAGCTCCCATCGAGCGTACCGTTTGCAGCTACGTAGGCATCAATTTGATCCTGCGTAATCCCAAACTGAGGGAACTCGGTCCGAGAAAGGGCAGCGCGAATGCCTTCTTCAAAGAAGCGTTGGGCATCTTCTTCACTGCCTCCCCAGCCACGAAGGGCTGCTTCAGCCTTGGCAAAAGAAACTTCCGCATAGCTCAGAGAGGTCTGACCACGCTCGGTAGTCTCACTGAAGTACGCATCCCCATTGGGACGAGAGAAATCTCCCTGATTGGCGTTGACTTCGGCGTACTGCGCATCGGTCAAGCCAGGTCCTACTCCCCGATACTCCAAGGCTCCCCCACCAGCTACCGAATTCGGCGTTGGGGCGGCGATGATGGGCAACCTAGGATCATCATTCGCCAACATGGTGTTGACGAGGGCTTCCCCGATGTAAGGGGCATCATTTGGCGCACGCACCAACAATTCAGCCGCACGGTGGAAATCAGTAAACGGTCCCCCACCAATGGTAGGTAAGATGGCATCATCATCGTTGCTGGAAGGCAGACTAGCTCCCATGGCTGAGCTTACGACAGACTGGGCGGTGCCAGCATCTACTTTGCTCAGGCGAAGTCCCACGCGCAAACGCAAGGCATTGGCAAACTTGACCCATTTTTCAGGATCGCCCTGAAAAAAGAGATCTGCTTCTCCAAAAAATGCCCCATCGCTGGGATTGATGTCGCCTGCCGCAGTTTCGAGTCGGCTGATCAAATCGGTGTAGATCGCCTCTTGGGTGTCATAGGCAGGAGTCAGTTCATCGGCCCCTTGCAAGGCTTCGGTGTAAGGAACGTCTCCCAAGACATCCGTCAAGGTGATCCAGTTGAGGATTTCGATGATGGTGAAAATGGCGATTTTTTGCTGCGCCACGTTGCCCTCGTCTTGCTCGTTGACCAGCTCGATCCCTTTTCGGCAATCAATCAGAGTCTCATAGAGAAAGTTCCAGAAATCCTCGGTGTATTGAGGATTGTCCACGTAGTGAGCGGTATTAAATCCCTGGTTGCCATTGCCATAGTGCTGCACCCAAGAACCCCACTGTAGGATTTGATTGGTCCAGGAGTTTCCTTTCTCGCGGACGGAGCGGTACTGAACTCGGGACAGGACCAGTTCAGCAGGCACCGAAGCTGGAGATGTCGGAGGGGTATTGATCTCCTCGAAGTCTCCGGTGCAGGCGGTAAGTAGACTCAATACCGCCACAAAAAAGACTAATAATTTATTTTTCATGTGTCAAAATCTTAATTGAATTCTCAAATGTGTGTCTCAAACTTGGGCAACGATTAGAAACCGAGGTTCAAATCAAAACCGAAGGTACGAGCGATCGGGAAGGAGTTGTTCTCAATGCCTAAACCTGTACCAAAACCACCTCCTGCAGTACTCCGGTTGAAGATGTAGGCATCAGGAGCTACCCCAGGCATGTTGTTTTGCAGATAAAACAAGTTCCGTCCAATCAAAGAGAGACGCAGGCTGCTAATCGGTAGACGTTCGAAGATAGAAGCAGGGAAGGTATATCCTAAGATGGCTTCCCGAACTGTTACATAACTTCCGTCATATACAAATTCCTCGGTAATGGCAGAAGTAGAACCAGGAACAGCATTCAACCAGTACTCCTGTGCGGTTACGTCCTGTGTATTCGCTTGTCCGGTAGCTACCCAGTTTCCGTTTGCATCCTGATT
>JBCCCJ010000220.1:0-7396 GCA_039033615.1 Bacteroidota bacterium | reverse complement strand
TTTGCAGGAGCCAAAACTCCCAGAAGTAGCATGGGATCTTCGCACCTTCGAACTGTATGTCGCCAACCCGGCTTATCAAGCACCAAAGGAGGCAGAAATATTGATGTGAGGGATCAGCGACATCCATCTGCTGCCAGGTCGTGAGTTCGTTCATACGCTTGGCGACGCACCAAGGTATCTTTCAACTGTCGCAGTCGGCGAAGGACACTTTGCCGGGCGGCAGGTGAGAGTTGATACAGATGCAGGGCTTCTCCTGCCAATTGCCGCTGATAGGCTTCGATTTCTGCCTCGGCTAGTACTGAGGGAGCATAGACGAAGAGAATGCGCCTCGGCTGCTGCAAATCACGCCAGAGGCGCTCTTTTTCTTGCTGCTGCTGCAACGCATCCATCTTTTCCCACCAGGAATTCCTGGTCGCCGCCGCGAATTCTCCCGCCAATTCCAGCGAATCAGGCAGGTAGTCATACCACTCATCGGTCTGCCATTGAGGCACTTGACCCAGGCTGTCGAGACAGAGACGATACCGCCCTTCTCGTTCCTGGAGCACATGCTGCCATTCATGGTAGAGGATCGACAAGCTATCTGCTCGACTTCGATAAGCAGCTTGAAGGTGTCCCACCCAAATGGTGTCGCGCTCATAGCGAGCATTGGCCGGAAGGTCAGCGTCTACCACCACGGGAGGAAAGCCGATCGCTGATATCCCTTGGCGGTGCATCCGACTGATGAGGGTATCTCGGAGGGTGCTCCAGGGGTGAGCGGATGCCTTCCCCCAGATCATCAGCCCAATGAAAAGCCACGGCAGCGGCCCACTCATGGATTCAGTTGTTGGTAGGAGAGGCTACAATTCATCCATTCGCCCTCAATCTTGGCGCCCATCTTTTGGTACATCTGGATCGCAGGATCATTCCAGTCCAGGACTTGCCAGCGCATTTGTCGGACTTGTTTCTCTTTGGCATGGGCCAGCAAGGCCTCCATGAGTTGGCTGCCGATTCCCTGGCGGCGGTGGCTCTCCCGGATCACCAAATCATCCAGGTAGAGCAAGCGGCCTTTCCAGGTAGAGTACCCAAAGTAGAACAAGGCAATGCCCACGATCCCATCGGTCTCATGTTCCGCTACCAAGCAATGGAAAGCGGGTTGATTCGCGGAAAAATCTGCGGCATAGATTTCAGCAGTCGTTTCCACTTGTTCTGGTGCCTTTTCGAATAAAGCCAACTCTTGGACCAAGTCGTGGATGGCCGGCATGTCTTCGGTGGTAGCAAATCGAATCGTCATGGAGGTTGGGGGTCAAATTGTAGTGCGAAATTGCCTTTCGCAAAGATAACTCAATGAAGCATGTCGGTGCTCGCTTACTCTGCCTTCAACCGCTGCAATAACTCCAACACCCGAGCCTTGGCATCCAACTGCGCTTGCTGATCGCCTTCAGCCGTTCCGCCAAAAGAATAAGAAATGGATGTTCCCTGAAGGTTCATATTTCCGGTCCGCTGGGTTTGTAAGAAATCCGGATTCCCCGAAATCAGGTGCCCAGCATTGTCATAGGCAATTTGCTGGACTTCATGCGGGAAATCATGCGCTTCCAAGCGTTGCTCGATTTGTAGCGCCATGGTCGCAGCAGGCCAGACCTGATCATCTTTTCCTGAAAACAACAAGACCGGGCCGCTGATTCGCTCAACAGGAATGGCCGCTTTGTTCAGCGAATCTTTGGCCAGTCCCCTTTCCCAATACGCCAGCAAAGAGATCGAATCTGCAACCGCAGGCTTAGCCATAGGAACAAAAGGAATCGGCCTTTCCTGCAAGGTCCAACTCGGCTTCAATTCATCCGAGTTATATGGTAATACCCGATTGGCCCAGGAAACCGAGCTTGGCGCATAGGCAATCACTCCATGGATGTTTTCGGGGAGATTCGCTGCCGCAACCAAGGCCAATTCTGCATTGCGGGAGGCCCCCATGATCAGGATGTGCGCCGGATCTACTGCTGGTTGTTGTTGGAGCCAATCGACTGCTTCTGCCACGTATTCCAGGGGAATTTCTTCTGGCGAGGAAGGCAATCCTTCCCGGCAACAATAGGGCAGCTCCAAAGCGGCAAATCCGCGCTGAGCCAGTTCCTGCGCCCAATATTGCTGCCAGCTCCCTTCGCCCAACAGAATCACCGTTGGCACCGACTGAATGCCTGGTTTCGCGTACCAATTTCCCGTTACCCTGCCAGAGGAAACCTGCTGAGACCGAATACCCGTGTACAACAAAGCATCTAAGACAAAATAGCCTACTATCAGGATCAGCAGGCCTCCAATCAGAAAGAGAGATCGTTTTTTCATACCTGCAAAGAAAATGGAAAATGAGGAAGGTTGGAATTCCACCTTTATTCTTGCTCGTCGGGAAACCACTGACGAGAGTGCTGCACCAAGAGTCTCACGAACTGCCCAATTTCCTCATTCAGGGTTTTCGTGTCCGAAGTATTGGTGAGCAGTAGATAGCCCAATTCCCGCTCTCGGTCCCAACAGAGAATGGTGGTTACGCCAGGATCTCCGCCGGTGTGCCCCAGAAAATTCTCTTGCCCCAACGAGTTCGTATCCCAAAACACCCCGATGGAAGAGCCTGCTGAAGCAGTAAACATCTCTTGGTAGCTCTCTGCTTGCAACAAGGGCCCTTGCCCATCGTCTCCCGCCATCATCGCGATCAGGTAGCGGTTCATGTCCTCCAGATGGGTAACAAAGCCCCCGTCTGCCAGGGTAATCAAGCGAAAAGGAGGCACTGCCAGCCCAAAGGGATATTGGCGCGAAAAGCTCCCGTCGGCATAGCCCTTTTCGTCCACCTCCCAACCCGAATGTTCCATACCCAGTGGATTCAGGAGGTATTGCTTCACAAAGTCAGGATAGCTCAATCCACTCACTTGCTCGATCACCAAGGAGGCCAAAGCCGCACCATTGTTGGAGTATTCATAGGTAGTTCCCGGAGCTTGTTTGAGAAAATGTTTGGGATGGTACCAAACCCCTTCGGGATGGTAGATTCGTTTCAAAAATTCTGCCTGAGGGATCTCCTCGTTCCGATTGTAGCGTTTGATGGCTCGCTTGATGAAGGCCCGTTTGATGCCAGGAGAAAATGAGCGATGCAGTTCTGGAATCGGTCGCTGGAAGACGTAAGATTTTTGGTAGTATTTGCTGTCTTTCAGGCCAGCGGTATGATTGGCTAACTGTCGGACAGTGATGGCTTGCGCTGGAAACCCTGGATGGGAAATCGGAAAAGGCAGGTATTGATTGATGGGATCATCCAAGGCAAGCAAGTCCATTTCCTGCGCCTTCATCAAAGAAATCGCAATCAGGGTCTTGGAAATGGAGGCAATGGGTTGGCGGGTTTGAGTGGTATAGGCGACTTGTTCAGCCTCATTCGCCCAGCCAAAGCCATGCTGATAGATCACTTTTCCCTCTTTCACGATGGCGGCCGCCCCTCCGACAATGGAGGCATCCGAGATGAGGCTATCGAGAGCGTTGGTGAGGGGTTCAGGGGTAGGTTGGGCGAAAGCAATGCTGCAAACCCACATCATTCCTCCTAGCAATAGGTATTTCATAGGATGGTCCTTTGTGCCCGAAGGTACACATTCTCTGCCGCCTCTGAAGGTCATTCACAGCCCTCTTCTTGATTTTCCCGTAGACATAACATCAAGATTTCTTGTTTTCCTTTTGCCAAAATCCTCCCGACCTTTGTGGGTATAATGCCATAATTGTATGCATACGCCTCCCCCCTACCAACCGAATCATAAGCTTCGAATTGTCACCGCTGGCTCTTTGTTTGACGGGCACGATGCCGCCATCAACATCATGCGACGCATCCTGCAATCTTCTGGCGGTGAAGTCATCCACCTGGGTCATAACCGTTCCGCCTGGGAAGTGGTTTCTACCGCCATTCAGGAAGATGCCCAGGCCATCGCCGTTACCTCCTACCAGGGCGGCCATGTGGAATATTTCAAATACATGTACGACCTGCTTCATCGCGAAGGTTGTGGGCACATCCGCCTCTTTGGTGGGGGCGGTGGGACCATCCTGCCCAGCGAGATCGAAGCCTTACACGCCTATGGCATCACCCGAATTTATTCGCCGGATGACGGCAGAGAAATGGGCTTGCAAGGCATGATCAATGACCTGCTTGCTCAGGCTGATTTTCCTACCGGATTGTTGGAAGTTGATCGCTGGAAGCAGGCCATCGCCGAAGCCTACGGTGATGTCGTCGAAACCCAGGCCAATGGCACCGCCATCCTTTCCAAGGTGCGCCAACGGATTTCTCACCGCGCCATTGGTCGCTTGATTTCGGCCATGGAAAACAATCCAGATCTGGTGGAGCCAGTGATGGAAGAGGTACATCGTCGAATGGAAAACCTGGTGCATCCTCCCGTATTGGGCATCACAGGAACCGGAGGGGCGGGCAAATCTTCCCTCGTAGATGAATTGGTGAGGCGCTTTCTGATGGATTTTCCAGAGAAACACATCGCCATCGTTTCCGTGGACCCTTCCAAGCGACGCACCGGTGGAGCCCTCTTGGGGGATCGCATCCGGATGAATTCAGTGTACAACGAGCGGGTGTACATGCGCTCCCTCGCGACTCGCCAATCCAATCTCGCCTTGAGCCGCCACATCCCCGAGGTACTGAACATCCTCAAGGCCGCTCAGTTTGACCTCATCATCTTGGAAACTTCCGGCATTGGTCAGTCAGATACTGAAATCATTGACTTCTCGGACGTCTCGCTCTACGTGATGACCCCAGAATACGGCGCAGCAACGCAGTTGGAAAAGATCGACATGCTCGACTATGCAGACATCGTGGCGATCAACAAATTCGACAAACGAGGGGCATTGGATGCTTTGCGCGACGTACGCAAGCAATACAGCCGAAACCACCAAATTTGGAACGCCAAGCCGGAAGACCTCCCGGTATTTGCGACCATTGCCTCCCAATTCAACGATCCAGGCACGAATCAGCTCTACCGGGCCTTGATGGACACCATCAACCAACAAGCCAAATCCGACCTGATCAGTAGTTTCGCCCCGATCAAAGGGGAGTCTGAGAAGATTTACATCATCCCCCCTCGGCGAGTGCGCTATCTCGCAGAAATTTCTGAAACCATTCGCGACTACAATCAGTGGACCGAGGAGCAAAGCAAGATCGCGCGTAAGCTCTTTGGGTTGAAGCAGGCCATGCAAGCGGTGGCAGAAACCGAGCAGGCGGAAGCAGTACATACAGGGTTGGAAGCGGCTTACGAAGTCATTTCCCTACAACTCCAAAAGCCCAACCAGCAATTGCTCGAACAGTGGGAGGAGAAAAAAGCCCGCTATCAAGCGGATGAATTTGTCTATCAGGTACGGGGGCGCGACATCAAGGTGGACGCTCAAGTCGAAACCTTGTCTCACAATCGCATCCCCAAAGTCATTCTTCCCCGCTTCCAAGACTGGGGAGAAATCCTCCGTTGGCAGTTGCAGGAAAATGTACCCGGGGAATTTCCCTACACCGCCGGAGTATTTCCCTTCAAACGAGAAGGGGAAGATCCCACCCGGATGTTTGCGGGAGAAGGGGGACCGGAGCGCACCAATCGTCGCTTTCACTACGTATCTCTCGGCATGCCCGCCAAGCGACTGTCTACAGCCTTCGATTCGGTAACGCTCTATGGCGAAGACCCGGCAGAACGTCCTGACATCTACGGGAAGATCGGCAATTCCGGGGTCTCCGTTTGCAGCCTGGATGACGCCAAACGTCTCTATTCTGGCTTTGATCTCTGCGATCGGGCCACTTCGGTTTCCATGACCATCAACGGTCCTGCGGCCACGGTCCTGGGTTTTTTCCTCAATGCCGCCATCGACCAGCAGTGTGAGAAATACATCTGGGAGAATGATCTGGTCAAGGAGGTGGAAGCCAAAATTGCCGCGAAATATGCGAAACTGAGCCAGCCCCAACCCAAATACGAAGGGGAACTGCCCGAAGGAAATAATGGCCTGGGTTTATTTCTACTTGGTGTAACTGGAGATGAAGTACTTCCGGCAGAAATCTATCAGCGAATCAAAACCGAGACGCTTCAAAAGGTCAGGGGCACCGTTCAGGCAGATATTTTGAAGGAAGATCAGGCTCAAAATACCTGCATCTTCTCCGCGGAATTTTCCCTCAAATTGATGGGAGACGTGCAGCAGTACTTCATCGACCAGCAGGTGCGCAACTTCTACTCGGTGTCCATTTCGGGATATCACATCGCGGAAGCGGGCGCGAATCCGATTTCTCAACTGGCCTTTACCCTGGCGAATGGGTTCACCTTCCTGGAATATTACGCCAGTCGGGGCATGGATATTGATGCGTTTGCGCCCAATTTCTCCTTCTTCTTTTCCAACGGAGTCGATCCAGAATATGCCGTGATCGGGCGGGTGGCACGTCGCATTTGGTCTAAGGCCCTCCGATTGAAATACAAAGCGAACAGCCGTTCGCAGAAGTTGAAATATCACATCCAGACTTCTGGCCGCTCTTTGCACGCGCAAGAGATCAGCTTCAACGACATTCGCACGACCTTGCAGGCGCTCTACGCCATCTACGACAACTGCAACTCCCTCCACACCAACGCCTACGACGAAGCCATCACCACTCCTACCGAGGAATCGGTCCGTCGAGCCATGGCGATTCAGCTCATCATCAACCATGAATTGGGCTTGGCGAAAAACCAGAATCCGCTGCAAGGCTCCTTCATCATCGAGGAATTGACCGATCTGGTGGAAGAAGCGGTCCTGATGGAATTTGATCGCATTACAGAGCGCGGCGGAGTGCTAGGGGCCATGGAGAGCATGTACCAACGGGGCAAGATTCAGGAAGAATCCCTCTACTATGAAACCCTCAAACACAACGGCGATCTGCCCATCATTGGGGTGAATACCTTCCTCTCAGACGAAGGGTCTCCCACGGTCCAGCCAAAGGAGGTGATTCGTTCCTCCACGGAGGAAAAAGGCCACCAGATCCAGCGGGCAGTGGACTTGCATCGTCGCGATCCGGCGCGTAGCCAAGCTGCCCTGCAAGAACTCCAGCAGACCGCCATCGCTCACGGCAATCTCTTCGAAGCCCTCATGGACGCCACCAAAGTGGCAACTCTGGGACAAATTACCCAGGCGCTTTATGAGGTAGGCGGGCAGTATCGGAGGAATATGTAGGGGAGACAAATCGTTTGATATATTGAACAAAAAAAGCTAATTTGTTTCATATATCAGACGTGTTATGAAAAATGCGATCCTTCGCCCCAAGGAAAAGCGGATTCTTTCTCGCTTAGGGGAAAACATTCGATTAGCCAGACTCAGGCGTAATATCAGCGCTGCTTTGTTGGCAGAACGAGCGAATATTGGCCGCACGACCTTATGGAATCTCGAAAAAGGCCAAGCCAATGCG
>JBCCCJ010000219.1:0-7405 GCA_039033615.1 Bacteroidota bacterium | reverse complement strand
GTGCTGAAGGTGTTGGAGATAGCGGGCGTTGTTCGCAAGATTCCAATAGCGCTGCTGGCCGTCATAGGCATGTGCGGATGGACCAAGGCCCAAATACGGTTCCCCCTTCCAATAGCTGCTGTTGTGGCGAGAGCGCATTCCCGGCAGGGCATAACTGGACAATTCGTAGTGTTCATAGCCAGCGGCGGTCAGCCATTCATGCGCATGAAGGAATTGTGCCGCATAGCTTTCGTCTCCGGGCAAAACCACCTTCCCTTTTTCTACCTGATGATGCAACACGGTTTTCTGCTCTACCGAGAGGGCGTAAACCGAAAGGTGAGGGACACCTAGCTCAATGGCTTGTTGAACATTGGCTTCCCAATCGGAGAGATTTCGGCCGGGCAAGCCAAAGATCAGGTCCACCGATACATTGGTTATACCTGCATCTTTCGCAAGATTCACACATGCCATGGCCTGCTCGGCGGTATGCGAACGATTCATCTGGCGCAAATCCTCAGCATCAAAGGACTGGATTCCGATGCTGAGCCGATTGACTCCGGCAGTTTGGAGCGCTTCGAGATATGGCTGGGTCAAATCATCCGGGTTGGCTTCCAGGGTCAATTCGCCTCCGGCCTTCAACGGAAAGATCTGTTGTACCTGCGTCAGGAGGGTCTCCAATTCTTCTGGGGATAAGACACTCGGGGTTCCGCCTCCAATATATAAGGTGTCCAACTCTACGGCCTGTCCAAAAAAATCCTGCCTAAGCGCGGCTTCCTGCGCCAATGCCTGCGCCATTTCCCCCTTCTGCTTCAATTGGGTCAGAAATTGGAAGTCGCAATAGGTACAAGCCTTTCGACAATAAGGAATGTGGAGATAGACACCGGGCATGTGTAGGTCAGGTCTTCAGGGTTCAAGGTTCAGGGATCGCCTGGGTAGAAGGCAGATGAGCCGCAAAATGAAAACGTGCGGTTTGAAAACAGGATTTCGTAAGCAAATACGCAAAAATTCTGGCTCCCTTTGTGGAATCCCTCCAGAACTTCCCTCTTTCCGGTATACATACCTTTTTCCATCCTGCTTTCGGGTAGCCTATCTCCATCTGGCCAATGGAGCCTGAACTCCCTATGCCAGGATTTCTACGACCTACCAACATGAGAAAGATGAATATACGACCACACAAACGAGCCTGGCTGAGCCTGCCTATTCTGGCAACTATGGCCCTGCTGCTCTTTACCGGGGGGAAATCCTATTCTCCCATCCGCATGAATGGCTTTTTGGAAGAGCTCCTTTCCCAGCTTTCTGCCTTTTCTCAGACCCATACCGATGACCGAGTCTATGTGAAAACTGACAAACCGCTGTACAAACCCGGCGAAACCATCTGGTTCTCCGCATTCCTCCGTGATGGCAAGGATTTCAGCCCCTCTGGAACCAGTGACATTCTCAAGGTAGAATTGCTGAATCCCAAAGGCGGCCTGCAAGACAACTACCAAGTCATTGCGCAGGAAGGCATGGCCAAAGGCGACTTCCACCTTCCGGAGGGAGCGCCCGGGGGAATCTAAAAACTACGGGTGTTCAGCAACTGGCAGAAGAATGATCCTCGTCCGGCCATTTTTGAAAAAGAACTCACCGTACAAGCGGTGGTCTTGCCCCGCCTCAAAATGAAGCTAGACTTTGAGCGGGAAGCCTATGGACCGGGATCGGAGGTCAGTGCGACCTTGAACCTGCATACCAATGCCAACCAGCCCCTGGCCAATCAAGCCCTTCGCTATGTGGTTTCTCTCCAAGGCAAAGAATTGCTCACCACTACTGCCCAAACCGATGCCGCAGGAAAGGGCAAACTGAGCTTTGACTTACCCACGGATCTGACCAGCAATGACGGCCTCCTGAATGTCATGATCGACTACCAAGGCCAAACCGAGTCCATTTCTCGCTCCGTCCCCATCGTGTTGAACCAGATTTCTCTGGCCTTTTTTCCAGAAGGAGGAGATATGGTGCATGGCCTGCCAGGAAAAGTTGCGTTCAAAGCCCTGGATGAATTTGGGGAGCCTGCCGACGTCGAAGGCGAGATTGTGGATGAAGATGGACGAGTGGTGAGCGATTTTCGCTCCTTTCATCAGGGCATGGGAGCCTTTGACCTGAATCCCATCCGCTGGCGGAACTACCACGCGAGAATCACCCAACCAGTCGGCGTGGCGACCCAGTATCCCCTGCCAGAGATGTTGCCGAAAGGATTTGCGCTTTCGGTTACGGAAATTACCGATGAGCAAATTCGCTTGTACCTCCATTCGACGGAAACCGAAACCGTCTCTCTGGTAGCGACTGTTCGCGGACAGGCCTTTTATGCCAGCGAAGTTCCCCTAACCCCCATCGGTAAGGAACTGGTGCTGGCCGCCAAAGAATTTCCCGCTGGGGTCGCGCGTTTCACCCTCTTCGATAGCCGGGGCATCGAGCGCTGCGAACGCCTCGCCTTTGTCAATGCGCACCAGCAATTACAAGTCGAAATCAGCACCGACAAGAAGCAATATCTCCCCCGAGAAGAAGTCAAGTTGAAGCTCAAAGTCACTG
The DNA here is from genome assembly GCA_039033615.1 of Bacteroidota bacterium. Taxonomy (GTDB): domain Bacteria; phylum Bacteroidota; class Bacteroidia; order J057; family J057; genus JBCCCJ01. Next base: position 4,864 of record JBCCCJ010000219.1, on the reverse strand, counting down.
ACGATCGGGGCCTGCCCATGCCGGGACAATTTGCGCTGGCGGTTACGGACGATCAACTCCTCTCTTTTGCTGATGACAAATCCTCCAACCTTCTCTCTTGGATGCTCCTGGAGTCGGACATCCGAGGCGAGGTTGAAGAACCCAATTTTTACTTCGATCCAGCAGAAGAAAAGGCCTCCCAAGCCCTGGATTTCCTGATGATGACCGCAGGTTGGCGGCGATTTAGTTGGCGAGAAATCACGGGTAAACAACAGGTGTTACAAGGCTACCGGGCGGAACAGGCAGTCATTGCTGGGCAAGTATTAGATGAAAAGCAGCAACCCTTAAAAGGGATCACCGTGCAGGTAGGCTACTTGGAAACGCAAACGGATCGGGAGGGCTTCTTTTCCATCGACGGTTGGAACATGGATCAACCCGCCCTCGTGCAAACCAACGGACGTCAGCACATCAACTACAAATCCTGGATTCATTCCTATCAAAACAACCTGAGAATTCAGTTGAAGGAGCATCCCCGTACCAGTTCGCAGCCCACTCAACAACAGGGCAAAGGGATTGTCTTTGGCACGATCACTGACCCGAGTGGGGAACCCTTGATTGGAGCAACTGTATTGATTCCGAATACCACCCGAGGAACCGTCGCAGATGTGAATGGAAACTTCTCTCTCGAATTGCAGGCCAACGAACAAATAGAAGTACGCTACCTGGGCTACGCTTCACAGCAACATCAACCTCGTTATGTCCCCAATGCATCTACCCGATTGGACATCCAAATGGAAGAGGACGGTGCGGCACTCGATGAAGTGGTGGTAACTGGGTTTGGAGGTAGATCTCCTATCAAAGAACTACAAGGCCGGGTAGCCGGCATGACCAATCAGGTCCGTAGCCGAAATCAAGAGCGCAAACTCAAAAAGCAGCAGGAATCCCGCCGAAAAGAGGAACGCGCCGTTCCCGCCGTAGCAAACGTCCCAGCACCGAAGGAGGAACCCCCACTCGACGACCCCACCGATAGCGAGAGCGAGATAGACGAAGAGATCATGGAAGTCTTTGAAGACGATGAAGCGGATCTCGCTTTGTTGGAATTGCCGGTGAATCCCTCTGCGGATCGAGATTTCGGACTCGCAGCAGATCCTACGTTTGGCGGCGGAGTCGGATTCTTCGGCGGTGAGGTAGACGGAGAAGGGGAAATTCCTGAGGGAATCGTGGAGAAAGAACCCAGTATTGACGCTTTCATTTTTGCAGAGCAAGAACCCCAGGTAGTCAACCTTGAGGAGGTCAAAAGACAAATCGGCTATCCAGATCTTGCAAGGGATGCCGCCATTGAAGGAACCGTCGTTGCTCGGATTCTCGTTGGTGTCAAAGGAGAATATCGGGAGCATCGGATCATCAACTCTCCGCACCCCATGCTCTCCAAATCTGTGGAGCGCCAGCTGAACCAACTGGCATTTGCTCCAGCAGTTCAGGGAGGGAAGCCGACGCCTTTCTGGGTCAATATTCCTTTTCAATTCCAGCTATTGGATGGTGGACCTACTTCCATAGGCGTTCCAGCTGTTGGGCCAGGTCCAACGCAGCAAACCACTGCTTACTACCGCGCCAGGGAATTTGCGGGTCCAGACTATCGAGGACAAGGTCGCACGGCGCAACGCTCCGATTTTCGCTCCACCCTCTACTGGAATCCGAAAGTAGAACTGGATCGCCGTGGTGAAGCAGAACTCTCCTTCTTCACCTCAGATGCCATCACGTCTTTTCAGGTGATTGCGGAAGGCATCGGTCAGGACGGACGCTTGGGACGTGGAACCCATCGTTTCTTCAGCCAGTTGCCCTTTTCCATGCAGACCAAGCTCCCCACCAATCTCCTCAGTGGGGACACCCTGGAACTGCCCCTTACCCTGGTCAACAACTGTAGCCAATCCGTCAAAGGACAGATGATGTACAATCTGCCCGCGGGCTTGCTACCGTTGAAGGCTCTGCCCACCCAATTGCAATTGCCCGCCGGAGAAGCCAGTACCCTTCTCTTGCCATTCAAGGTCACCGCTACGCAAGGCTTTTCGACCTTGGAGATTGGGTTTCGGGCAGGGGCCTTTTCTGATGCCGTCAAACAGGAATTGCACATTTCTCCTCGGGGCTTCCCCGCTCAGGCGACCTACTCTAGTGAAGACCTATTTGGGTCCATGACGGTAGATCTGACTCATGCGGTAGAAGGTTCGATGGACTTGTCTTTCAAAGCCTTCCCAGACGTATCTGGCGAAATCCTCTCTGGCCTGGAAGGCATGTTGCGCGAGCCCCACGGTTGTTTTGAGCAAACCTCTTCTTCTACCTATCCCAATTTGCTGGTCCTGGATTACTTGAAAGAAACCGGACAGGGAAATCCCGAAGTCGAACGGCGTGCGCTGAGCCTGATCGAAACAGGCTATCAACGCTTGGTAGGCTTTGAATCGAGAGGAGGCGGCTTTGAATGGTTTGGAAAAAGTCCTGCCCACGAAGGGCTGACGGCCTATGGCTTGATGGAATTCATCGATATGCAGAAAGTGTACGCTGGGGTCAATCAGAATATGGTGGACCGCACGACGAAATGGTTGTTGAAACGACGGGATGGCAAAGGAGGATTTTTGCGAAATGGGCACGCGCTGCATCAATTTGGTTTGAGCGATCAGGCGACCATGAGCCTGTACATCACTTGGGCCTTGACTGAAGCAGAGGTAAGTGGGTTGGAAAAAGAATTGGCCTACGCGTACGAAACGGCCTTGGAGAACAAATATCCCTACCAACTGGGATTGGCGGCTAATGCCTTGCAGAATGTGGGAGATTATACCAAGGCCGACATCTTGCTGCGACAGTTAGATGCGCAATTGGGAGAAGAAGGGCAGTGGATTCACCAGGCTTCCCTACGTTCCGCGCCAGGTTCAGGGGGGCAAGCCTTGTCCATCGAAACGGCTTCCCTAGCTCTGATGGCGATGCTCAAGAGCCCCAAAAAAGATCGGGAACGCATTCAGCAAACCGCCAAATACCTGCGCTCCATGCGGCGGGGCTCTGGACAATTCGGTTCCACCAATAGCACCGTCCTTGCGCTACGAGCCTTGATCGCCTACGCCCAGTACGCCAAACGGACGGGAGAAGCAGGTAGCATCGAATTGCTAGTTGATGGAAAGCCCCTGATGCAACACAGCTATTCCGCCGACCACAATGAGCCCATCATCATTCGGGGCTTGGAACAAGGGCTGAACAAGGGAAGGCATACCCTGGAAGTTCGCTTTGATGGCGTGGAAAAGGCCCTGCCACATACCTTGGCCTTGACTTGGCACGATGCCTTGCCGCAGTCTGATCAGGCCTGTTCGGTTGGATTGAAGACGAATCTCGCGCAGGCCAGCGTGCAACAAGGGGAGACGGTTCGCCTGACTTCCGAACTCACCAATCGCACCAAGGGCGGCTTGCCCATGACCATGGCGATTGTGGGGATTCCTGCAGGTTTGAGCCCGCAACCCTGGCAACTCAAGGAGATGCAAGAAGAGGGCCAAGTGGCTTTCTATGAGGTGTGGGACAATGAGGTCATTTTCTACTTTCGCCACATGGCTCCTTCAGAAGTGAAAACCCTTCATCTGGACCTGAAGGCCGATATTCCAGGAGACTATTCTGCCCCTGCCTCCCGAGCATATCTCTACTACACCGATGAGTTCAAAGATTGGGCAGCTCCTTTGGCGGTTCAGATCAACTAAGAGATAGCATGATGATGTAGAGAGGCTGCGTTAGGCAGTCGTCGGGGATTCCGCAAGGGGTCCCCGTTTTGCGATAAAAAAAAAGACCTCGCTCTAGGAGCGAGGCGAGATTTCCAGTTTGGTAAGGAGGCTGGAAAAAAAGTGATGAGGTTTCTTTTCGGTAAGTAAGAATTTGTGGAGGTTTTGGTTCAAAACGGAGACTTGTTCCAAAGCGCTGCACGACAAGGAAATTTTTTTCACTTTTTTGATTCTCCAACAATTTCTGTGGGAATCGTCCTGTACATCATGTCCCCCTTGAAGCCTGCTCCTCCTGCCTGATTCCGCTCTTTTTCTCAAAGACCCACTTTTTTCAACGCAAAAAAAAGGCCGAGTCACGGAGACTCAACCTCACTGCGGGTCACTCAGATTTCAAAATCTTTGTATCTTAGGTGGCAACTTATCTAGGCCTGTTGGCGGTTTTTACCACCTGCCAGAGACTGGATTCGCTGACGTCATATCTTTGAGCAATGGCCTGTACGGCCTGGGTTTTGTTCGGGAAGTAGCCGGATTCAAGAATGGCACTCATTTCTTGCGCCAAGGTGAATTGCTTCAGGCTGGGCTCAGAAATCAGGTTTCGTTCCAGCAAGAACTCCAGGAAGTGCTCCATCTCCGCGCTCGTCAAAGGAGCCTCGTTTGCCTGCTGAAAAGCCTGCATGAGGTGGAATTTGAAGGGCTGGTGAAAATGTTGAGCTTTCATATCGTCGCTTGCTTCCGTGCGTTTGGTATGGTTCAAAGGTATCAGACGAAAACAAGAGAAATGGATTTGTTTTTTTGGCTTTTTCTTTTTCTCTTTTTGGAATATGGCGATATGGTCTTCTGGAGGTTAATAATTTTGTGATGAGGTTTGATTTTTCTTTTATTGCTCCTCAGCCACTTTGGAGTACTACCTTATGTCCAGAAAATTTTCGCGCATTTTTCCGGAACTCACCTCTGAGCAGCAAGAGCGTTTCCCCCGCTGGCTGGAAGCCGAGCTAGATGGGCAGCAGAAAAAAGTGACGCAACTCCTGAAGCTTTATCTTGAGAAAGTCTCAGGGACTAACTAATAGATTAGCACTTCCTCCTGCCAACCAAATCTCTTCAGGGGTTCGATATGCCACATCCAAGAATCCCCAACT
>JBCCCJ010000218.1:0-7421 GCA_039033615.1 Bacteroidota bacterium | reverse complement strand
GCACTGCTTCTTTTTGCCCTCCCAGCCCTAGTAATTGCCCAGGTTCCGGCTGTCCCAAAGGTCCATAGCAACATTTTCCGGGGAGAAGCAGGCCTAGAGGTTCGCGCAGATGGAACCGTGGTACCAGAACGCCTCCAATCGGGGGGATTGTCGGTACAACTCCTCTTAGGCAATCCCAAAGGCAGCAAAAAAGGCATCAATTTCAACTTTGGATTGCCGAAGCTTTCTGGCAGGATGTACTATGGATTCATTCCGTATGGCGATTCGAAGCATCCTCAGCCAGTCTTTTTTCGCAAGTACGCAGAAATCGAAAACGGGAAATCCAGCATCAACATCGCTGATGATTTGAAAGGTCGTTTTGACATGGTGGGCTGGGCTGAGAGTGGCCAAGGTACCCTCGGATACCGCGTGGTAGATGAGGGAGGCCTGATCATCTATGAAGGCAGGGTCTCCTTCACCGGGACCGGGCCATTCAAAGTAGCTCCAACCATTATAGAAGGACCGTGGGTGAATCAATTGACCCATCACAGTGCCATCATTTCTTTTACGACCAATAAAAAAGTAAAAGCAAGTTTGACCGTAGGCGACCAAACTTCGGAAGAACAAAAAGCCTCCACCAATCACGAAATTCTCCTAGAATCCCTTTCTCCTGAGAGGGCCTATTCTTACACCGTGCAAGTGGAGGATCATGCCGAGACCTACGAGTTTACCACAGCACCTGAGCCAGGGAGTCGAAAGCCCTTTGTCTTTGCCTATGCCAGTGATTCCCGCTCCGGACAAGGGGGAGGTGAACGAGATGTCTTTGGGGCGAACTTCTACATCATGAAGAAGATTTTTGCGCTTGCCTCCCAGGAAGACGTGGCATTTATGCAATTTTCTGGAGACTTGATTGACGGATACCTTACGCAGCCCGGAGCCATTGATCTACAATATGCTAACTGGAAGCGTGCCATTGAGCCTTTTGCCCACTACTTTCCGGTCTATATCTCTATGGGAAATCATGAAGCTTTGATGCGCAGTTTCCGATCGGAGCAGGATCGCATCCAAGTTGATCGCTTCCCCTACGAAACAGAGTCAGCGGAAGCCGTATTCGCCCGCAACTTTGTCAATCCTACCAATGGGCCCAAAAGTGAAGATGGAGCGAGCTATGATCCAGATCCCAAGCGGATGGATTTCCCTTCTTATGAGGAGAATGTTTTTTACTCTACCTATGACAATGCCGCGGTAGTCGTCCTAAATTCCGACTATTGGTACGCTCCCTCGACGGGTGCCATTCCGTTGGTGGGTGGCGGATTGCATGGCTACATCATGGATCAGCAGTTGGCTTGGTTTACTGAAACCCTGGCGGCCTTAGAGGCAGATGAATACATCGATCACGTATTCATCACCCAACACACGCCTTTTTTCCCTAATGGCGGCCACGTGAAGGATGATATGTGGTACGGGGGAAACAACAAATTTCGTCCCTATGTCGCTGGCAAACCCTTAGAAAAAGGCATCATTGAAAGGAGGGACCAACTCCTGGAACAAGCCGTCAATCAAAGCAGCAAGGTCATTGCGATTTTGACTGGAGACGAACATAATTATGCTCGCACCGAAGTTGGCCCAGAAACCAACATCTACCCATCTATTTTCAAGCCAGGCAAGATTGAGCTTTCCCGCACCATCTACCAAATCAACAATGGTGCTGCCGGTGCTCCTTATTATGCCCAGGAAGAAACGCCCTGGACACCTTTCGTCAGTGGATTCACCACCCAGAATGCCCTGGTATTCTTCCACATTGATGGGAAGTCTGTAAACATGGTGGTCAAGAATCCAGATACCTTAGAAGAAATCGAACGCTTTCAGTTGCGCTAATTGTTGCCTCCTTACTTCCTAACTACCGAGATATGAACTTCTCCAAAACCCTCCTCTTTTGGCTACTGACAGCCACTGGTGTATGGTTCAGTGCTTGTACCACTACCGAAACCGCCGGGCAATCTACGGATCTCCCAAGTTCAGATGCAGACAATGGCTTAATTGAACTTCCCCTGGGATTTGGGGCCGCGGTCATTGCAGATGACTTGGGGCGGGTGCGTCACATGGCCGTTCGAGACAATGGCGATGTGTATGTAAAACTTCGCAAGGCAAATGAGACAGGCAATACCATTCTGGCCCTCCGCGATACCGATGGGGATGGTCGTCTGGACCAACGAACTGGTTGGGCTGATTATAGTGGAACAGGGCTTGAAGTTTATAACAATCATATATATGCAGCTTCGGATACTTCGATTCATCGGTACGCGCTATCCGAAGGAGAATTGCTCCCTGCTTCTGAAAAAGGCGAAGTAATCGTGTCGGGGTTTCCAAAACAAGGGAGCCACGCATCCAAAACCTTTGCTTTTGACCAACAGGGCAAGATGTATGTCAATGTTGGCGCTCCCTCCAACGCCTGTCAAGAAGAAGCGAGAACCCAAGGTTCTGGTGGTCAAAATCCTTGCCATCAACTAGAACTGCAAGCTGGCATCTGGCAATTTGATGCAGATCGCCCCGGCCAAACCCAAGTTGACGATGGCCTTAGATACGCGACCGGGATCAGAAATGCCGTGGCCATTACCTGGAACGAGAACGTCAACTCTCTATTTGTTTTGCAGCACGGCCGGGATCAATTGAGTGGGTTGTGGCCCGATTTGTATACCGATGAACAAAGCGCAGAGCTTCCCTCAGAGGAATTCCTACAGGTTTCAAAAGGGGATGATTTCGGCTGGCCGTATTGTTATTTCGATCACTTTCAAGACAAAAAGCTCTTAGCACCAGAATACGGAGGAGATGGCACCACGCAAGGTCGCTGCGAAGGAATCAAGGCTCCGATAGAAGCCTTTCCTGCTCACATGGCCCCCAATGACGTGATGTTCTACACCGGGGATCAATTTCCTGAGAAATACCAAAATGGGGCTTTCATTGCATTTCATGGCTCCTGGAACCGAGCCCCTCAGCCCCAAGAAGGCTATTACGTGGTGTTTCTTCCGATAGCCAACGGCGTTCCCAGTGGAGAATGGGAAGTATTTGCCAATGGTTTCTCTCAATTGAAAGAAGTCGCTAGCCCTGGTGATGCGGTGTATCGTCCGTGTGGATTGGCTATGGGCCCTGATGGTTCTCTCTACATTTCTGATTCGGTCAAGGGAAGAATTTGGCGGGTGATGTACTATGGAGATGACAACCTTGCTCAAGCTGAATAATCCGATTCTTCCTCTCTCTTTCAAGCTTTGTCCTATGTCTAAGATGTTTCCTTTCCTCGGAGCGCTTTGCTTCTTGTTTCTCATGGCTTGCGGAGATCAAGCTAATAGTCAAACCACCACTCAAGCCAATTCCGAAGCAGAAGCAGCGCCCCCCGCTCCCGTTGTTTCCATAGATGAAGCGACGATGACTGCGGGAAAACAAGTGTATGATACCTATTGCATCGCCTGCCACATGGCAAGTGGCAATGGCGTACCAGATATGAATCCCCCGTTGACTGATCCTGAATGGATCGAAGGAGACCCAGAGCGGTTGATTACCCTGACTCTTAATGGGCTAAGCGGACCCATTGAAGTGAATGGAGATACCTACGACAATATCATGACGCCGCACAACTTCCTGACTGATGAACAAATCGCACAGGTGTTGACCTATATCAGAAATAGTTTCGGACATTCCGCTAGTGAAGTCCTGCCGGAGCAGGTCGCCACTATCCGAGCAAAAAGCGAATAAGCAATTCCCCAAGATGATGAAATTCATTTGTACCCTTTTCTACTGCTTTGGTTGTTGGTTTTCAGCCATTGCCCAGGATACCTTCTCCATTGTGGCCATAGATACGGTTAGCGGAGAAATTGGCAGTGCGGGAGCTTCTTGTCTCGACAATGGGGACATAGCGGGTGGTGCGATTGTCATCAGTGATATCCAGCCTGGGATTGGCGCGATTCACAGTCAAGCCCGCTTAAATTTCACCAACAAAAACAATGCGCGCACTCGAATGCTCGCGGGTGATAGCCCTCAACAGATCATTGATTGGTTGATAGCCAATGATGTGGACGGCACCCCCGAAGTCCGCCAATACGGGATCGTGGATACCAGTGGTTCTGTCTCGGTGCGGGCAGCAGCTTTTACGGGGGCGGATGCTATGGATTTCAAAGGGCATATTGTCGGACCGAACTATGCCATCCAAGGCAACATCTTGCTGGGCCAGGCCATCCTTGATTCTATGGAAGCAGGCTTTGTCAACACGCAGGGAACACTGGCGGATAAATTGATGGCAGCCATGCAAGGAGCCAACGTCCCTGGGGCTGATACCCGCTGTTTGAGTGAGGGGGTTTCTTCTCAATCTGCATTTTTGCGCGTGGCGAAACCGTACGATATTGGCGGCAACTTTTACCTGGACCTCAATGTGGGGGAGACTCCCTTTGGGGAAGAGCCCATTGATTCGCTGCAAACCTTGTTTGATAATTTCGTTCCCAGGAGTTGTGAGTATGTGATTCCCTCAGATGCAATTGTGGCCAATGGGGATACTTCTGTAACTGGAAACGACCTGATCTTTTGGGTGTGTGAAGGAGACAGCCTAGAATTAACCGGAGCAAGAAATCTGGTGTATCTGGAAACCGGGGCTTATTGTGAAATCATTGGAGGAGCCAGCAGTACCCAGAATACCGTCTATCTGAAATCAACCAGTGAGGCCAAAGCTCCTGGCACCTTACAGAATGCCGGATTTTACGAGCCCGGCGCGATCATTGGCGATCTTGGCATCGCCAGAAGCCTGACGGTGTGTGATTCAGTGGTATACGATTATTCAGAAGCCCCAGCAGCAGGTTGCTTTGGCACCACTTCCCGCGAAGAAGCGCTGCAAACCGCTTGGCAGTTCTTACCCATCAGTGAAAACGAGTGGACGGTGCAATGGGAAGGGATTCGTATTCAGACGGTTCAACTCCGCGACCTTTCGGGAAAACTGATTCGCGAATGGTCCCCAACTGGTCAGCAGATTCGATTTTCTACGAATGGAATGGCCCGTGGTCTTTACCTCCTTCAAGTCCAGAACCAAAATGGAGCTTCAAGTTCCCGCAAGTTCATCGTTCAGTAAGCACCGCAACAGCGGCTTCTACACAAGCGCTCCCGTCCATCGCAGCGGATACTATTCCTCCAGCATATCCGGCTCCTTCTCCACAAGGGAAGAGGCCGGATACATTTGGATGCATCAGGGTATCTCGATCTCTGGGAATGCGCACGGGAGAAGAGGTTCGGGACTCTACCCCCACGACCACTGCTTCTTCGGTGAGGTATCCTTTCATTTTCCGACCAAACTGCTGAAATCCGTGTTGCAATCGTTGATGAATGAATCGAGGTAGCACCCCTCCCAAATCTGAGGCAGTCAAGCCTGGCAGATAGGAGCTATTGGGCAGGTTTTGAGATATTTTCCCATTCACAAAATCTGTCAGGCGGGCAGCCGGAGCCTGTTGTTTGCCTCCACCAGCTTGAAAGGCACGTTGTTCAATCCGGGATTGAAACTCCATCCCCCCCAATGGCCCCTTCCATTTGCGGTTCCAATCCGTCAACGCCAATTCTACCACCATGCCAGAATTGGCGTACGGAGAGTTTCGTTTGGAAGGCGACCAACCATTGACGACGACCTCTCCCTCCTGTGTGGCAGCAGGACAAATGATCCCGCCGGGACACATGCAAAAAGAATACACCCCCTTTTGACGAACTTGATGGACCAGCGAATATGAAGCAGCCGGCAACGCATCATGCCTTGCGCCTACGCAATGGTACTGGATGCGATCAATGACTTCTTGGGGATGCTCTACCCGAACTCCTAAAGCAAATGGCTTGGCCTCGATGGGAATCTCTGCTTGATGGAGCAGGCGAAAAATGTCCCTTGCCGAATGCCCTGTAGCCAGAACCAAAGCCTCTACCGACCATTTGTCTTGGCCATTGATCTCAACAGCGACCAACTTGCCAGCTTTGACTTCAAAGCCCGTTACTTTGGTCTCAAAGTGAACTTCCCCTCCACATTCGATGATGGCCTCCCGAATGCGCTGAATGATCGCGGGGAGCTTATTGGTCCCAATGTGTGGGTGCGCATCAATCAAGATGTCCTCAGTTGCCCCAAATTCATGCAGCATTTCTAAGACCTGTCTTACATCCCCTCTTTTCCCGGATCGGGTATATAATTTCCCGTCTGAAAAGGTACCGGCCCCTCCTTCGCCAAAACAATAATTGCTATCTGGATCTACGAGTCCTTCCCGCGTCAGTTTCGCCAAGTCTCTTCGCCTTGGCCGCACGGCTTTTCCCCGTTCAATCACCACTGGTTTATACCCCAAGCGAATGGCATGCATCGCGGCCCACATACCTGCAGGACCAAAACCAACGATGTGAATCGGGCGCGCGTTCTCTACGGATTGCAGAGGAAACTGAAAAGCTGATTTCTGTTGGGGAGGCCCATCCACCCAAACCTGATAGCGAAGCTGAAACTTGGGAGACTTCCCCCGTGAGTCGATGGACCGCCGAATCAATTGATGGGCATGAATCCGGTTGGCGGCTACCCTCAATTGCTTGGCAACTAACTGTTCGATGAGTTCTGCATTCCCAACTTGTCGGGGACTCAGCCGAAGCGTAACGGTTTCTGGCATAGGTCAAAAATACCCCTGTTTCTTTCTATCTTCCATGGCGCTGTCAGAGCGCTTATCGTCTGCTCTCCCCCCTCGCTCGGTCTGCCGAGAAGCAGCTACTTCTTCGATGATGTCTTCGATATGAGCAGCCTCAGAGACAAAAGCCCCGGTACAGCTCGAATCACCAATGGTCCGGAACCGAACCGTTTTCTCTTCATACTTCTCGCCATCCAGCAAGGTGATGAACTCAGATTCTGCTAATAGAACCCCTTTTCGGTCTACCACCTTCCGCTTATGGGCAAAATACAAGGAAGGCAGCGGAACTCTTTCCTGCTGCAGATACATCCAGACATCCAACTCTGTCCAGTTACTCAACGGAAATACCCGAAAATTTTCTCCCAGATGTTTATTGCCATTGAACAAATCCCACAATTCCGGGCGCTGGTTTTTGGGTTCCCATTGCCCAAACTCATCCCGATGGGAGAAGAAGCGTTCTTTGGCTCGGGCCTTTTCCTCATCTCTCCGCGCTCCACCCAGGCAGGCGTCAAATTTATTTGCTTCAATCGCATCCAGAAGGGTGATGCTTTGCAATCCATTCCGACTCGGGTTGGGGCCTTTTTCCTCCACCGCTTTGCCCTGATCAATCGAATCCTGAACGTAAGCGACGATCAGACGAGCGCCAATTTTTTCGAGGAAATTATCTCTGAAGGCGAGAGTTTCCGGAAAATTATGTCCGGTATCCACATGCATGAAGGCAAACGGGATGTTGGCGGGCCAAAAAGCTTTCCGCGCCAGCCATGCCAT
>JBCCCJ010000217.1:0-7434 GCA_039033615.1 Bacteroidota bacterium | reverse complement strand
CAGATGGCCCGCTTCCGCGCCTGCGGTTGGGACGTGCTGGAATGTGACGGCCACGACCCGGACGATATCGACCGCGCGCTCGGCGCCGCGGCCAAGGATACCGGCAAGCCCACCATGGTCCGCTGCCGCACGCATATCGCGCTCGGCGCGCCGCAACAGGACACCGGCAAGGGGCACGGCGCCATCACCAAGCCCGAGGACGTCGCCTCGACCAAGGCTGATAGCCAGCAGGTGTCCAAATTTCCACTTTTGCCCCTAGTGCCTGGGTATTGGGAGCTTTGCCTTTCAACTGGATTCTCAGGTGGTACACCGGATCGAATTCTTCGCTTCGATTTTGGTACACATAGGCCTGCTCGTCGATGTTGTTGACCACATAATCCAGGTCGCCGTCATTGTCCAAATCGGCAAAGGCGGCACCATTTGAGAAAGAAGGCACATTGAGTCCCCACTCTTCCGTCCGATCTTCAAAGCGCAGATCACCCACATTTTCGTAGCCGTAATTTGGCACTTTTACGATGGGAATCTGCCGAATTACCTGCTGATCAGATGCTACATAGCCGTGTACTTGGGCTTTGTAATTGGTAAAATCTTTGTCGGTCAGGTCTTTCGGAAAGCCATTGGTAATCATCAAATCGCGGTCGCCGTCATTGTCATAATCGGCAAACAAAGGCGACCAGCTCCACTCCGTTTGATACACTCCGGTTAACTGTCCCACTTCACTGAATGGCAGCATTTCGTCTCCGTGAAAACCGTTGTGCAGGTGGAGCATGTTTCGCATGTATTGGTGCTGATAGCCATAGCGATCATCGTTGACATAGAAGTAATAACTATTGCCGTTGATGTTCTTCTTTTTGCGGGAATACACCTCTGGTAACATGTCAAGGGTGATGACCTCTGGATTTCCGTCATTGTTCACGTCCACCATATCGTTGCCCATGGAGAACTTGGATTGATAGGGCAAGAACTCTTCCGATGCGTTCGCGAAGCTGCCATCCTGCTGATTGAGATAGAGCAGGTCATTGGAGATATAATCGTTGGAAATGTACAGATCGGGATATCCGTCCTTGTTGACGTCGCCTACGGCGATTCCCAAGCCAAATCCTTCGTATACAATCCCTGCTTCCACCGTGACGTCAGAGAAAGTTCCGTCTCCATTGTTGCGATAGAAACGATCGTTGTTAACTGCGCTTCCATCGGCAATTTTGTCGCGGTAATTGGTGGGAATTTCCTCATTGACAATGTTGTTGAGAATGTATAGATCCAGGTCCCCGTCGAGGTCATAGTCGAGAAAAGCACTGTGAACAGAATAGCCTTCATCAGCGATGCCATAGGCTTCCGCCTGTTCTGTAAATCGGGGCAGTCCAGCTTCATCCATCCCCTGATTGACCCAGAGCCGATTCTTTCGAAGGGCTGGCACCTTACTGGTGGTTGAAGTCAAGTAGATATCCGGCAATTCATCGCCATTGATGTCAACGATGTTGACTCCACTGAACCATTGTTCATTGGAAAGACCCGCGAGTTGCTGGCTGATGTCCTGGAACTGGAAATCTCCCTGATTGAGATAGACTTTGCTTTCGACCTGATTCCCTGAAAAAATCAAGTCTTGCAGGCCATCCTGATTCAGGTCTGCCACGCCAACTCCTCCCCCATTGTACATGTACTCATTGGTGAGGATATGGAAGGTATCGTTGGGGGTAATGGTATTGGAGAAAGTAATGCCAGTCTTTTCAGCAGGCATTCGTTCAAATCGGGGAGAAGGACTGCACGCGGCCAGTAACACCAGCATCCCCAGCAAGAGGCTACTTCTCATATTCGTAGATAGTAGGTTAGTAAGACTCAAAAAATAACTTGGACCATTTCGCTTGTTCTTCCGTCCCAGTTCTTCGTCAAGGCTCATCTTTGGGTCCCTTTTTCCCATAGTTTCGCGATTTGGCCCGCCAAACACTCGGTGTGGATTCCTCAACCTGAGAAAAAATAACGGCGCGAAAAAGGGAAGCCATTTTTCAAGTCTCATTTAGTTCAAATATATGGTTTCAAAGATACATATTCTCCCTGGTACCCAAAAGAAAAGAGGCCACCCAGACAGGTGGCCTCTGATATAATGGGATCGCTATGATCTAGCGATTCTGGCTCAGATTTCCACTACTCAGGTCAATCTGACGCTGAGGAATAGGGAAAGCGATGTCTTCTGTGCCGAAAGTGGTACCGGAGTTGTACAAAGCACTACGGAGCGGCTTCTCGTAAGACAATATGCGATTGATCTCCGCCTGAGCATTGCCCCAGCGCTTGAGGTCAAAGAAACGGTGTCCTTCCATCCCCAGTTCCAACTTGCGCTCCATCTGAATGGCTTTCAGCGCCATGTCTTTGTCGGCAAAGCTGTCATAGGTATTGATGACATAGTTCGCAGCAGGCGTAACTCCATCTTCTTCCGTCACAAATCCATCAGGATTCGCAGCACGGGTACGGATGGCATTTACATTTTCCAAGGCACCACCGAGATCACCAGTTTCTGCCTGACATTCTGCCAACAGCAACAATACGTCAGCGTAACGAATCATGCGGTAGCCATTGGCAGTGTACCCAGAGGTCCAGTTTCCTACTTCGGTCAAAGCACCTTCTTGAGCTTGCTTGTACACTTGCTTCTTAGGGCTGAAAGGACCAGCGTAAGACTGATCACGAATCCAGTCCTGACCAGTATGATCGCCCCAATCCCAGTAAGGAATTCCACGACGTCCAACGGTCCAGTCCAAACGAGGATCCAATGGACCTGGATCTTCTACGTAAGAAGCATCATCTGCAGCCAATCCTTGGTCATTCAATACCGGATCGTCATTGTAGGAGTTGTCCAAGAGAGGCAGTCCTCCATCAGTACGGAACGAGTTCACAAACTCCTGGGTAGGCTGGAAGAATCCACAGCATCCACCGGGAGATTCGCCAGATTTATAAGGAAAGTTCAAAACTTCTCCCCATCCACCGTTCCATCCACCAGAACCATCATTGACAGAGTATTGAACTGTATACACAGACTCAATGCCGTTACGATTTTCTGCATCAAAAATTTCACCAAATGTGGTAGACAAACCAATGGCAGAGCCGTCTGGCTTAGTTCCACTATTTGCGACGTCTTGGAGAAGCGCCTTGGCTTCTTCATAGTTGCCGTTCATCTGCATCAAGGCTTTCGCTTTGAGCACCTTACATACAGTACCGTTGAAGCGACCAATCTGTCCCATGTTGTCGGGAAGGGTAGTACCTTCGGTCAAATCAGCAAGGATGAGTTCCCGAACGTCTACGGTATTGGTTACCGTAGCCAAGTCGGTGTTCTCGTCCACATAAGGGATCAAGTCATACATCTTGTGCGCTTCTGCGTGCAAGTGCCCGCGAATGGCGCGAGCCTGCTTGAGGAACAAATCCGCTTGCTCCTGGGTAATGGTCCCCTCTTCGAGAGCCGTAGTTACCACCGGAATGACACTGTTGGCACGAGAGATTCCTTCGTAGAAAGAACGCCATTTGATGTTGATGTACGGATTGGTAGTTGCTTCAGAGTAGTTTTGAAGCGGGTTGATATCCGGCTGATCACCAGAGTCGGTTCCCTTATTGGCTTCCATGCCACGAATCGAACCAAAGACCCAGTTGGAGGAAGCAGCCTCCCAGCCAAATCCATTGCCAGACACACCGTCTAGCATCGCGTATGCCCCAATCAGCAGCGCGTCGATGCCCTCTTCGGTCGCTAGGACTGAGGCATCAAGCGCACCGTTAGGCTTGACATCCAAGAAAGCATCGCTACAAGAGTTGAGTAAGCCAAAGGCTATCAACAATAGGCATGCCTGGATATGAAGTGTTTTTTTCATTGTTATAAAGAGTTAGTAGTTCTTTAGTAAGATATATAGAATTTACTATAAGTTGCAACTAAGAACTTTCGGAATTGTTTGAAACTTATTAGAAACCGAGGCTCAGACCAATCAGGAATTGGCGAACCACAGGGTATGTTCCTTCATCTACCCCAATTTCCCGGTCATCCCGCGTATTCAACTCAGGATCTACGCCAGAGTAAGGCGTCAACGTGAAGAGGTTAGAGCCTTGGAGGTATACGCGCATGCTTCCTAGCGCAGAACCTGGCTGTGGCTGGAAGGTGTAACCGATCTGGAGGTTACGCATCCGGAGGTAAGAACCATCTTCAATATAATAGCTGGTAGATTGGGTGTTGGTAGAGAAGTTGGACTTGTTGGACGCCTTGGGCACGGTCGCATCAGGACGATCAAGAGTCCAGCTGTTGTTCAACAGATCAGTACTCTTCTGTCCCTGGAAAGAAGGCCAGTAATCTACCCACCATCTGGTGAAGTTGAAGATTTCGGCTCCGTAAGAGGCATACAAGAAGGTACTCATGTCCCAATTTTTGTACGTAAAGTTCAAGTTCAGACCAGCGGTGAAGTCTGGGTTAGGATTGCCGATGAAGGTACGGTCCTCTGGAGTGATTTCTCCATCTCCGTCGATGTCAGCAAAACGAAGGAAGCCAGGTTCTGCTCCTTCTTGAGTAGCGGCACCATCTACTTCTCCTTGATTCTGGAAAATTCCATCTACTTGGAACCCAAAGAAAGAAGAGATCGGCATGCCTACTTGGTTCCGGTTGAAAGAACCGATCCGGCTGCCACCAAAGTCGAAGAACTCTACGCTGTCTGCCAGACTGACGATTTCATTGCGATAGGTCGTGAAGGTCAAGTTTCCTTCGAATCCGAAATCACCAGATTGCTGACGGTAGATCAACTGCATGTCGATCCCGTCGTTGCGCATCTCGGCGATGTTGACAGAAGGTGCAGACGCCGCTCCAGCGATCCCTGGCAATTCCTGGTTGAAGAGGAGGTCTACGTTGGACTTGATGTAATAATCAAATACGAATTCCAATTTGTTATCCAAGAAAGCCGCATCGAATCCAATGTTGGTGGTAACATTGGTTTCCCACTTTGCGTCAGCATTACCGATCCGAGTAGGACGGAATCCTTGCAGAGAAGAAGTACCCGTACCATTCAAGTCATAATTGGAGGTATTCGGAGAACCACCAAATAGGAAAAACTGGTTGTCAGGAGCTACTGACAACTGGTTACCCATGGTTCCGTATCCACCACGGATTTTCAAGTCAGAGATGAATCCATTGCCAATCAAGAAATCTTCCTGACCGACCCGCCATGCAGCAGTAACCGATGGGAAAATCCCGAAACGGTTGTTAGATCCAAATCGAGAAGAACCATCTCGGCGGACAGTAGCACTCAGCAAATACTTGCTGTCATAGCCATAATCTACGCGTAAGAAGTTAGATACCAGGGTAGTAGGCGTTCCAAAACCAGAGTTGGCCGCTACGATATTGGCACCGTTGTTCAGGGTACGGAAAGAAACTGCGTCGGAGAAGTATCCAGCCCGCTGACCAGAAACCCCACGTCCAATTCCGTATTTCACAGCTTCGTATCCGGCCACTGCCAAGATGCTGTTGGCTCCGAAATCACGATCAAACGTGATGGTGTTGGTCCACACCCAATCTCCGCCAAATCCAGCCCCTTCAGTAAAGGAAGGAGTCGCTACATTTTCCGCACGCTCATAGGTGGCGAAGTTGTAGTTGACGAAGTAGTTCATGCCATAGGTACCGCCAAAAGTAGTCCGGAAGTTCAGACCTTCGAGGATTTTGACATCCGCGAACGCACTACCTACCAATCGAATATTGAATCCATAATCATCGGCATCCCGCTCAGCGCTAGCTACTGGATTACTACCATTTCCCAAACGAGGGGCAAGACCGCCACCGCCATACTCGCCAGGTACAAATGTCCGAGCGATCCCTTCGATCGGGGTCGTGATGCGAGAAGGAATGATGGATTGGTTCCGGTATACATCCATGATCGGCGCACTCTCCGCGTTGTTTCCTACGCCACGACCATTCAGGTTGTGGGTCAGCACGAAGTTCTCTCCGATGGTTACTCGGTCCTTGATGTTGAACTCAGAGTTGAAACGAGCACTCAAACGCTGCGTATAGGTTTCGATCACGACTCCATCCTGGCGGAAATAGTTCACACCAGCGTAAAACTTAGCGTTTTTGGTACCACCAGACAGGGTAATGTCGTGGTTGGTGATCAACGCAGGATCGGTCAACTCATCCCACCAGTTGGTGTTAGCAGCCCAAGAAGGCAGCGTTGGGTTGGAACCTCCTGCTGCGGGAGAAGGACCATATACTGGGTGAATCTCATCCGTTCCGTCATTGGCATAAACCAACCACTGAAGGTCAGCATATCCCTGAGCAGAAAGCAGATTTTGTGGCCCAGGACCTGGATCTTGTACCCCAGTGAACATGCTATAGCCAACATTTACCCCCTCAGAACCACGCTTGGTGGTGATCACGACTACTCCATTGGAGGCGCGAGAACCATAAATCGAAGCCGCACCTGCATCTTTTAAGACAGAGATCGACTCGATGTCATTGGGGTTCAGGGTATTGATGTCCTGAGTAGGCACTCCATCCACAACGTACAAAGGGTCATTGTTTCCAAAAGAACCAATTCCCCGAATCCGTACTTTGGTAGGAGAACCAGGACGACCATCTTGAGAGACCGTCATCCCCGCAACCCGGCCCTGGAGCTGGTTGGCAACGTTTCCGGTAGGAACTTCCATCAATTCCTTAGGCTTGACCACACTTACCGAGCCGGTTAGGTCTTCTTTGCGTTGCGTGGTGTAGCCTGTTACAACGACTTCCGTCAGCGTAACGTCATCCACTTTCAGGGTAACGTTGATCACATTGCTGCTCCCAACGGCTACTTCCTGAGATTCATAACCAATAAAGCTGAAGAGGAGGGTGCTGCCTTCACCAGCACTGATGCGAAAGCCACCAGCATTGTCAGTCAGCGTTCCTTGGGTACTGCCCTTGACCACGACGGTCGCTCCCACCAGGGCCTCGCCACTGGTATTGGACACCGTACCGGTGATCTGTCTCTGGGCAAAGAGACCTGTTGATAGTAGTAGCCCTAATCCCATGAGCAGGCAGGTTTTTACCAGCCAACCCGATGGGTTTTTCATAGGTAATTTACCATTCATAGTAGTAATAATTTAAAGTAAGCATTGAAATTCACAGTAAGTATACAGCTTTTTACATAAGAAAAACAACCCAAAATCTACAGAAGAGTCAAAAATCGACGATGGAATGTTAGCAGATTCCGGTACGATTTGAGCGCTTTAGGGCAAACGATTGGTTTACAGGCTTTCTGAAGGAGACGCCTCCAGACAAATCGGATTGAAAAAGTATTCAATAAAAAATGCCCTCCTTTCATCGAAATGAAAGAAGGGCATCTGGTGATCCCAGCAGGACGTGAAACCCGATTTTTTTGCTCAAACTGATAGCATCTGAAACCCGTTGAAAATCCCCCTTTCTGGCTCACTGGAAGGGGGGTTGCTTTTTTT
>JBCCCJ010000216.1:0-7434 GCA_039033615.1 Bacteroidota bacterium | reverse complement strand
CGGTAGGCGTCCATGGCTCCGGTCAGGTCGATGGCAATACTCCCGTTGATGCTCTGAGGCTCCATCACTACTTCCATGGCCAGTTTGCGATCTTCGAGATCGTTCACTTCTACGACGTCGCCATACTTGATCATGGTGATCATGGTGTCAGCGTTGGCGTCGATCAGTTTCAGGCCAGCCACCCGACGCTCCGCTACTTCAGCCAGTTTGTCCCAGCCGTGGATCGCGAAAGTCAAGGAGTTGTTGAATGGGAAGGGGTTAGAACCAGAGGGGTGCTGAGAGTTCACCAAGAGGGTTTTGCCATCAGAGGTCTGCTGAGCACCGGTAACTTCTGCGCCCAAGGGAACTTGGGTGATCCGGATCAAATCCTGAACGGTAGGATTTTGGACGTCCATGTCCAGGGCCCACAATTCACAAGTACGGTTGCCTTGTGCATCGGCAGGAACGGAGTTGTAAGAAGACTGGTTCAAGTCCTCGCAGATGACCATGAAGGTCTTGCCTTGAGGGGTGGTGATGAAGTTCAAGCCATCAGGGTTAGACAGGTGCTTCTCTGGGTATCCGTCAGCGATAGACTGAGAAGTGCTGTTGGCATCTCCAGGGTAAGGTCCACCTTCGAGGAAGACAGTGGTCTGCTCGGTCACAGGATCGTAGCAAAGTACCCGACCGTGGGCGTCGATGAAGTTTGGACCAGCGGTCAACCACTCCCGGACAGAATCATTAGAAACGTTGTTCAAGTCAGGGAAGCGCATACGAGCCGCTTCGAGGTGCCAGCTACCGATTTTGCCATTGTAGCCCATGCCGTTGTAGTCGGCGATAGATACAGGCGAAGACTGGTGCAGACGGAAGTCAGTGAACTCATTCCAGAATCCGGTGTTGCCAGTTTCTGCCCAGTACACTTTGCCATCGTTAGCGGCTACCCACTCGTTACGGATGAACATCGCAGCCGCATCTGGACCGATGAAGACTTTTCCGATGGTGTCAACAGCAGAAGGACCAAACGCATTAGAAGCACTCAGGTTGGCGGCGTCTCTGACGTCATTGATCGGATAATCTACCCAGTACCCCTGCTCATTTGCTTCGTCATACGCGTAGTAAGAGTAGCTTCCTTGGGTGAAATCTCCAGGCGTGTCGGCAATGAAACGAGTGAAGAGTCCAGGACGGGCATCTTCGCCCAGGTAGGCAGTCTTGTTGTCAGGCATCACCACACCACCTTCCCAGCCACCACGGCCCCAGTTGTACTGCTTGCGAACCGCTTCTGCCTGACGGGGATCAATCTCCACCATGTAGTTGATGTTGTCAACCTTATTGATGGTCTGCCCATCAAAGCCAGGAAATCCACTGCCTGAGACGGTCCAAGGAGTCGTATCACGGATCCCAGCACCACTGCGGTAGTACGCCTCAGTTGAACGACGAAACCACTCTTCTGCGGTCCAAATCCGGCCATCAGCCAAAGAAGTGATCCCGGCACAGTTCATCCCAGTCTCTCCTACGTTCTCAAATTGAACGTTGAAGAATTTACCAGAACGACCATCATTCAGGGTCTGAGGCAGAATGGCAAGAGAGTCATCTGTGGCGCGCTCAATTTTGAACACGGTCATACCACCACCGTCGCCGATCTTGTCATCAGCTACGATACGCTCGTGGTTCACAGAAACCCAGCCCATCCCTCCTTCGCCTGTTTGGGCGGGGGTAAAGCCGATGAAGTCATTCCATTGTTTTGCAAGTGCTTTGCCTTGGCGAGTTTCTACAGAGTCGTGTCCACCAACGAACAGTACTTGCATAGAAAGCGGGGAAGCAGGAAGCCGAACTTCGGTGGGCCGATAGTCCAGCGGGTCAATAGACTCTGGAAAGAGGACTGATTCGTCAGTCTGAGCGAATGCTGCCAAGCCAATGAACAGCATGCTCAAAAGTAGTACTACTTTTTTCATCATGGGAAATAGATAGAAATGATACGTTAGATAAGATAAGATAAGATAAGATAGGAGCGAAAGTGGCGTTCCTTGGATTTGGTCCAAAAATATGCCCTCCCCCTGGCAAAAACATATTTGACCGATTAAAGATTTATTAATTCAAATCAGAGGAATTCCGCAATTGTCAGAATGTCCCACATCAAGAATCAGAGGGCCTTCATTTTCGGTAGAATTAGTCATAAAGTGTTGAATAACACTAGGTATAGGCGGAATTTTCCAATAGAAGGTGCAGCTAAAAAAGGAGTCATGTTACCGGAATGTTACCTGTCATTGACTTTTTTAACTTATTCTAAATAGTCATCTGACTTGCAAAGTTCTCGGTCCGTATTTCTGTGCTGGGGAGGTTTTCTATTCTTGCAAATAGACCGCTTCATTTTTCATTTTTCTCAAAAAATGGCGGATATATGATGAAAATTTCATTTGGCGAAAATCAGGTAGATGCATAGGTTTCCCGGATGTCATCCTTATGTTACCCACATGTCAGAGATATGTGATCTCAAGATGAATAGGTACGCGTGGGAAATGCTAAGACCAATTTCGTGCACAGGGAACAGTTTGTTTATCTTGGGTAGCTAAACGTACCAACTTCATTTCCTCTCACCATGCCTGATCCATCTTCCAGCAGCCGTCGTTCCTTTCTGAAACAATCGGCTCTCTTGCCGACCTATTCCCTCTTTTTCTTTGCCGGATCGGAACCTTCTGCGGAGCAAGTGTCAGAAATGCCTATTGAATCCATGGAGCGGGCCATTCCGCTTCTGGCGGAAGACCGCCGCTTCGAAGGAGAACCCCACATGGCCTTGAAAGAATTGGAGACGGACCTCCTCATCGCTGGCGGAGGACCTGCAGGCGTATGTGCAGCCCTGGCTGCTGCTCGAAACGGAGCCAAGGTGCTGCTGGTCCAAGATCGCTCCCGATTGGGCGGCAATTCCAGCAGTGAAATCAAAATGCACATCGTGGGGGCCAATATGCACCGAGGTAGACCTGGCTGGCGAGAAGGCGGCATCATCGAAGAACTGCGCTTGGAAGATGCAGCCAACAACCCTCATCGCAGTTGGGAAATGTGGGACCTGTTGCTGTATGACAAATTGTATTCTGAGCCCAACATCGAATTGTTGCTGGATACCACGGTGTATGCGGCTGAAGTGGACGAAGGACGCATCACCCGCGTCATGGCCCGCTGCGACAAGACAGAAATTCTCTATCGGATCACGGCCAAGCAATTTGCGGATTGTACCGGTGATGCTCGATTGGCGTGGGAGGCCGGAGCCAGCGTCATGTGGGGGCATGAATCTCGCGAAACCTTCAACGAACCCTTGGCGTGGGAAAAGCCTAGCAAGGATACCCTGGGCAGCAGTGTGCTCTTCACCGCCCGGGATTATGGTCGCCCCATCCCCTATCGCGCCCCGGCCTGGGCCAGAAAAATAGAAGAAAAACACCTCCGACATCGGCCCATCGGCAGTTGGGAATACGGATTTTGGTGGATCGAATGGGGCGGTGCCCACGACACCATCCAAGACAATGAAATGATCCGCCACGAATTGCTGGCGATTGTTTGCGGAATCTGGGATTACATCAAAAATTCAGGCAAGTATCCAGAATCCGCCAATTGGGGCATGGACTGGGTAGGGATGGTGCCTGGCAAGCGGGAAAGTCGACGCATCATGGGAGACCACATTCTCACTCAGCAAGACCTCATGGGGCTCAATCCTGACTTTGAGGATGCCGTTGCCATTGGGGGATGGGGCCTGGACGAGCACCCGCCTGGTGGCTTTGACGATACCGAAAAGCGCCCTTTTGTCAGTGTCAAACTGCCCGAAGTGTACAACATTCCCCTGCGCTCCCTCTACAGCAAGGATCTCTCTAACCTGTGGATGGCAGGGCGAAACGCCAGTTGCAGTCATGTGGCATTCACTTCCACCCGGGTGATGGCTACTTGTGCCGTGATGGGGCAAGCCATGGGTACCGCAGCAGCAGCTTGTGTTCAGCATCAACTGAATCCGCGACAATTATATCAAGACAAGCCCCGACTACAAGAATTGCAGCAGACCCTCCTGAAAGACGATCAGACCATCAAGCATCTGCCGAATCAAGATCCCCAAGATTTGGCTCGATCTGCAAAACTCAAGGCTTCTCATCAACCTGAACAAGCCGCCCTTCTCACCAATGGCTGGGTGCGAGATTTAGCGGAACAGGAATTCATCAATCGCTGGACGGCTCCGATGGATGGTGGAGAGGTCTGGGTAGAATTGGAATGGGAGCAAGCCCAAAGCATCCGCGAGTTGCAACTGACCTTTGACAGCGGCTTTCAGCGGGAATTGACCCTTACCTCGGCTGACGGACACAATGCCGCCATGATTCGGGCCCCTCAACCAGAAACAGTCCAAGCCTATCGAATTGAGGCCTGGACCGAATCGGGAACCCATCAAGTCTTATGGGAAGAGGCCGATAATCACTTGCGCTTGTGTAAACATGAACTGGATCAGGCGATCACTGCTTCGAAACTGAGGATTTACCTCTTAGCGACGAATGGTGCGCCAGAAGCTCGCTTATACGAAGTTCGTTGTTACGGCTGAAAGGCACATCACTGGACATCTCTTGAATTCCTTTTGATTTTCTGTTGTCCAAGCATGACGTCGCCTGTCCCGCACCGCCCGGCGGCATCTTCGACAAGCGGGATTTCTTTTTTCGCGGGAAAAAAGGTACGCGCTCATATTCTTGTGGCAACTCTGAAAAAATTGCCATACAGAGCCTAAGGGGCACATTTTTTTTGTCCAATACGCGCTCATATTCCTGTGGTAAAATTTCTTAGGATAAGAAAAAAAATGCCCTTATTGCTTGTTTTAGGCCATCAGAAAAAGAAAACTGATCATTTGCCACAATTTTCTGAGCGTCTTGGGAAAAAAAGTCAATGCACAAAAAAAGACTGCACCACAACTTTCTGAGCGCGTACGAAAAAAGGAGGCAAAAAACCGCCGAAGTCCCATGCAACGCTCATGGCCGCCCCAACACCTTCCCGATTCATCGCGATGGTGAATGCGCTGCATCGAAAAACCGATTCGGACTTTTGTCCAGTGGTGTGGCTGAAAAGGACGGCCCGCTCCCTTATTTCTTGGTTGTGATCTGGATGATTCCATTGATATCAGGATACTTCTCTCGGTATTTCGCGAGGTCTTCTTCCTTTTTTAGCACGCTGATTTTCGCAATATTCTCCGGTTTCAGGTCAATGGTGGAGCCAAAAGACAATTCTTCTCCGTCGACGATGTAGAGGACTTGATTGGGAACCTTGGGGTCATCTGACCGAATTTTCAAACTGGCAGCTACATTGGGGTCTTCGGTGAAGTAGTGAGAATGCTTTTGCTCCGCTTTATCCAGGTAGATGAAGACCCGGCCGCTTTCAGAGAATTCAATTTGGTAGCTGTCTACGCCCACAAAGCTGAAATTGACCAAGCCAGTCTCATCTTTGGGGATCTGGAGCGTAAAACTCCCCTCTTGATCGGTGAGGGTACCAATTTTAGAATCCTGAATCAAGATGGCTACGCCTGCAATGGGTTGTTTGTCCTCTAACCAGAATACCTGGCCTTTGATCAATATGTCCTCTCCCATTCCAACGGTAGGAACGCTAGGAGCGGATCGAAAACCAGACATCAGAAAAAGACCTACCGCCAGTACTGGGAGGATGGCCAGATAGTTCCAGCGGGAACGAGCGGAAGAAGCGGATCGATTCATCATCATCATGCGATGTTTTAGGGTGGATTGGGAAAAGCCCTGCGCCAATGCCAGCCGTTGAGACGAGGTGCTAGCGAGCAGCAGATATTGTTGATAGTCAGAAGGGGGAATGCCTTGATGTAGCACCGTTTGATCAGCCAGGTATTCGTGAAGTTGCAGGAGATTTCGTTTTAGCAACCAACTAAGCGGATGAAACCATAGCAGAAGCTGTAGGAATTCCTGGAGGATCAAATCCCAACTGTGTTTTTGTTGGATATGGGCTTGTTCATGAAGGTGAACGAATTCAGGAATCGAAGATGTGTTTGTCTTCGTGGGTACAAACAGCCAATGCAAAAAGGAAAAGGGGGCTTGAATCTGATCTGATAAGGCCAGGGTATAACTGCCCATCTGTTTGCGGTCGGCCGAGCGTACCAACCGACCGATCTGAAAGATCATTCCCATCAAACGCAAGAGCATGATGCCTACTCCCAGCCCATATATCCACCATGCCCAATGGAGGGTGGATGAAACTGGATTCGCTTGTGCTGGTGGTAGGTCTGTACCTACAGGCAAACTGCTTGCCCCTTCTACTAGCCACTGCCACACCAGGGGAGATTCTGTAGCCGGGAGTTGCCAATTGATCCAGGGCAAACTCAGGCAGGCAATCATGCTGATCAATAGGTAGGTTCGCCTCAATTGGAAGTGGGTATTGCGTCGAAACAATAACCAATCTCCCGCTACCAACACGGTCAGCAACAAACTGGCTCGGATCAGGAAAAACAGAAAATCACTCATCAGAGTCAGGGTTATTGGCCTCGATCATGTCGATGATTTCCTTCAATTCTTCCACGCTGATCTGCTCTTCCCGGGCAAACATGGAAATCACACTCTTGTAGGAATCGGCAAAATAGTCCTTGACTACGTGCCCCATGAAGGAGGTCCGATAGGCTTCTTTGCTGATCAGCGGATGGTACTCGTGGGTTTTCCCGTAAGCCTTATGCCCCACAAAGCCTTTTTCTTCTAACAGACGAACCAAAGAGGATACGGTATTGTAATGCGGTGCTGGTTCTGGCATCTGCGGCAAAATGTCTTTCACAAAGCCTTTGCCCAAATCCCAGAGGATTTGCATGACTTCTTCTTCTTTTTTGGTCAATCGCTTCATGAGGTAAATATATAACTGAAAAATCAGTTTTAAAACTGATTTTTCAGTTATTGAGAATTCCCCTTTCTTTTGGTGCGGATTTTGCCGAAGATTATTGCCCCTCTTTGTCGATAATCGTCTGTTGAAAAATTGCCCCCCTGACCCCCTGTTATGTTCCTCCGCATCCATCATATCGCCATCATTTGCTCCGACTACCAGCGATCCAAGCATTTTTACACCGCCATCTTGGGGCTCACCCCGCTTCGGGAAGTCTATCGGGAAGCCCGTGATTCCTACAAATTGGAGCTAGCAGTCGGGGATCAGTACCAAATTGAACTCTTCTCCTTTCCAGAGCCACCAGAACGCCCCTCCTATCCTGAGGCTAGCGGTCTGCGACATCTGGCCTTTGAGGTAGAAAACCTAGCGCCAGTGATCGAAAGATTGCAGGCCCATGGGGTGGAGACCGAACCCATCCGCACGGATCAACAAACCCACAAACGGTTTACTTTTTTTGCGGATCCTGATGGCCTGCCTTTGGAGATATATGAACGTTAGTGATGTAGAAGAACTGTTCTTTTTTTTGGAAAACGGTTGCCTGATCGCCAGATCCGCTCGTTT
>JBCCCJ010000215.1:0-7444 GCA_039033615.1 Bacteroidota bacterium | reverse complement strand
GAGGCAGAGATATAGGTAGAGCAGGGCAGGGATAAGTGATTTCATACGATCAAGCGATTAAGATCCAAATAGATGCATCATTCAGCCAGCCTGACCATTATCCAGGCCGCGGAAATGATTCAGTAGGATTGTCTTTTCGGTGTATAGAAAGTATCGGATTTTCAAAAAAAATGTCAAATATTCATTTTTTCCCAAAAAAGAAGGTACTTTTTGGCGGGATCTCAGACTATGGTAGTGTCAAATCAAAGCAAACATTCATCTTGCGTACGTCTAACCGGGATCAAGATGTGATGACGCTGTTGCAAAGCAGCAGTGCATCTTACAGACAAACAGGACAGAGGCGATTGTATGATCGCTATTGGAAACGGACCAGAAAGCTGCTTCGCGAAGTCGGCTTGGAGCTTGCCGTGATAGAAGAAGCCTATCTGGATGCCCTAACGGAGACCGTGGTTCTGGTCGAAGAAAGGAGTCGTCGAACTGATGGGCTGGAGTCGTTGTGGGAATTAATCGCTTCAGAATTGTTCGGCATCCGAGCCGTCGGAACAGCGATGGGCCAGTTGATATGGGAGCATCACGCCACCTACTGGCGCAGAATGATTGCGAGAACAATGAAAGGAACAACCGAGGAAATAGAAGAGCTATTGCAGCAAGTGTGTGCCTCGGTTTGGGAAAATATCATGGCAGGGAAATTGAACGAGGAGGGGAAGCTGAAAGCCTACGGTGCCAGCATTGCTCATAATCAAAGTGTTGATTTTGTCAAAGAGCGAAAGATAAAGCGCGAGAAGTACAAAGATTGGGAAGACATTCAGCACGCCTTGATTGATAGAAAGGAATCTTGGCGGGAAGAAGAAAAAGCATTGATGGAACGCCTGAATCCGATGCTGAAGGGATTTTCAGAAAAGTGCAGGTATTTGCTGATGCAGCGAAGCAGGCACTTGCCGGAGGAAAAGCAGATGTCCTGGGAGAAGATTGCCGAGGAACTCAAGGCCAGTGATCCTCTTCCGAAAGGCTTTTCCCCCCCCATCAAGGTGGACAAACTCAAAAGCCAATGGACCAGGTGTCGAAAGGACCTGGCAAAAGGAATTGCTCAGATAGATCCGGGTCTGCTACCGATATTGAAACGTTATAGAAATAAGCGAGGCCGCAAAGACAATGGATAGTCAACTAGCACAACAATTAGACCGGTATCTCCTGGGGGAATTGCCCCCAAAGGAGCGGGAAGCATTTGAAGCGGAACTGGACCGAAACCCAGAACTGCAGACCGCACTAGATCAGGCGGAGGGAGCCCTGGAAGCTGCGCGCATCCTGCGGAAAGCCCAGATTCGACAGGGACTCCATCAGCACGTCCGCCAACAAAAACTGACTCAGCGGAATCTCCGCTGGGGCCTGAGCCTCGCAGCCCTCCTCTTGCTTGGAAGCGCGCTGTGGTGGTGGCTCCGGCAGTCTACCGCGGAGCCAGCCCCCCTGGAGATCACCACCGCCTGGGAGGAGGGCTGTGATGTCCTTACCAAAATGACCAAGCCCGTAGAGAAAGGACAAGCTTCTACCATCACCATCTCCCCAGAGGCGCAACAACTCCAAGCCTATGGCCTCGGTTGCGAGGATATGCCTACTTCTCCCGAACTAGTTGCGGAGTTGATCGCCAAATTAGAAGCTGACATAGAACAAACCACCAATCCTACCTATCAGGGAGTTCGTTATTATTACCTGGGATTGCTGTATCTGAAATTGGGGGATGAAGAGTCAGCCAAAGCGGCGTTTCAACAGGATCGGGACTTCCTGCTGAGGAATGTGAATACCATCCTGGAGCAACTAAATTGAGTGGACTTTCTCCTAAAAGCATTTTCCGATGGGGGTATTGGTGCCAATAGAAATCAAGGCCGCCCAAAAGTACGGATGCCCCAATCGGTCCACCCCACCAGCCGCATCTTCAAGATAGGTCAGCTGCGCGTTCTGCAAGGCCAGGTCTTTGGGCAATCCTTCATCCAGCCAGCCCTGGTTGTCCAGTTCCTGGTAGTAGGCTCCGATGATAATAGCCCCACTTCGGTCCAGCAAGGGCCACTGGGTAGCCAGCACGTGTCGCGCCCCCCCCAGGGTAAAGGCCCGGGCCAAACTGAGCAGCCCTTCCCCCCCAACAAAGGTTCCAGCCGCCGTCTCACAAGCCGAGAGTACGACCGATTCTGCCTGTAAGTTCAGGTCGGCCACTTCCCCGGCCCAGAACTTAGAAGCACCATTGCCCTGGAAATTGAATCGGACAAAAGAGCTGTCCGGGAAGGAGGAATTGGCCTCCGCGTGGCTGGAAAAATGAAGCACGGCATATTGCTCCGGCTGTTGGAGGAAGGTCTCCCGATTAGCCTTTGGACCTATCAGTAGATACCTGTTGCCAGGAATTGCCTCGACTTCGGCTTGACTAGCGGGCAAGGCTACCACCGTATCTTTCCCATCGAAATATGGCTCTTGTTGGCCCCGATCCGGGAAGGGCGCCATGGCCAATACCCCCTTGCTGGAATACCGAGGCAGGTTTTTCTGGAACACAAACAGATTCGCGGAATATTGATAGGAGAAGCTGTGATGCTTCAGCGCGTAGTCCAGATCCTGGAACAAAGGGGTTGGCTCGTCTGGAGGATCAGAGGCTAGCAACATCTGAAAGGGAAGTTGCGTCAGACTGCTGTCCCGGACTACCACGAGTCGGGATTGGGCCTGCTCTTGCTCATTGAGCACACTTCCGAGCAGTACCTGATACAACTTGCGGGCGGCAGGTAGCGCCAGGGACCGGAAGCTATCCAGAGTAGTATCCGATGGAAATTCAGAAATGGTGGGCAGCACTTGCTCAATCCACGCCTGTAGGGAATCCTCAGGTTGGATGAACAAGTGGACCGAGTCCGGACTGAGCTTGAAGGTGTATAGGCTTTCTTCCCCCCAAAAATATTCCAACAGAACCTGATCTGGGTCCAGAGCTGCCTGAATGTCGGCAAACGAACTTTGCAGGGTGTCATAGCGGAGGGAATAGTAGCCCGGGGCTTCCCGTTGGATCACCTGAAGAATGGAGTCCTGCCGCGCTAATTCCTGGCCCAACTGCGGAGTCAAAGACTGGATTGCGGTAGCCCCAGAATCTTGCTTGGATAGACTGTAGATGGCTTCTCTCAGTTCCCGGATGTTGGCACTATTCTGAAAAATGGCCGTTTGGGTTTCCTCCCTGAGTTGCCCAATCAAATCGAGTTGCGCAAGCTGAATGCCTCGCAGCAGAATGCTGGCCCGGGTTTGCTCGATCGCCTGAAACATATCAGCGATCATTCGCCCGGAGGCATCCACCTCCGGACGGATTCTCGATAGTTCCCGTATTTGTTGCCCCACGCGGAGGAAGCGTTTGGTGATCGCTTGGCCGTGAGCCGCCAAAACCAGTTGCGAATTGGTGGTCAGAAAACGATCGGCAATCTTTCGACCTTTTGAGGCGAGCATGAACCCCACCTGCTCGCTGAGTCCTTGCTTCCGAATGTCTTCCATGGCTTCGAAGGCCCGGTAATAAGTCGGGAGACTCTGCATCAAGGCGTCTGGATCCTCTGGGTCAATGAACAGGTCCAAACTCTTGGTTTTGGCGTCCAGAATGGTGAGATACATAGCAGGACTCGCAACCTGAAATAAGGGCGGATTGTCAAAATAATCGGATTGTTGAAATGATTGCCTGCCGGGTGGCTCCCAACTCAGCTCTACCATGGCCTGTTGGTAGCTTTCCAGCGCTTGGGGATGACGACCTTGTTGGGCGTGAGCAAGGCCAATCCGGGTCTCGATCTCCGCAAAGTCGGGAGAGATATTCCCATATTTCCTTTGGTAGGTCTGCTTGGCCTCCTCCTGTAAGGAAATTGACTCCCCAAACCTTTCCTGCCAAAGCCTCAGGTGCCCTAGGTTGTCGATGTCGGTCCCGTCCTGATAGGCAGGAAGCCGCAAGTTCCGGGCGTTGCGAAAGCGCTCTTCTGCCTCTGCCAGTTTTCCCCAATGCATCAGCGTCAGGCCATAATTGTTCTCAAAATCAGCCGCCCGCACTGCCCGTTCGTCTGGATTGGGAATCTGAGGTAACAAGCGGATCGCTTCCAGATGGAGGGATTCACTCTGGCGGAACAACTGATCAGAAAAATCCCTCAGGCTTGCCGCCTTGGCGTACACACCCTTGGTCATATAGATCACCCCCAGATTCGTACGCGATTTGGCATACATACTCTCCGACAGGCCCTGTAGCCCGGCAGCGACCCGACGTTGCTGAATCGCCGCGACCGTATCCAGCACCCGAATCGCCTGCGTGGGATAAAAAGCCTCAGCATAGCAAGCCGCCACATTGTTGTACAACTTCGCCTTATTCAAACTGGTATCGGCGACCTGTTCATCATAGGGGGCTACTTTCTCAAAGGCCAGAATCCCCCGCTCATAGCGGGTCAAATGGACATGACTCACAATTTCATTGAGTGTAGCTTCATAAGCAAGCGGCAATTCCTTGGCCAGGAGAAAGCTATCTACCGCTGCTGCCAGCATTACTGCGGCACGTTGCAGGTCTTCCGCTGATTGGGGATCTCTGACCAGCCCTTTTCCCTCTTCCATCAGTTGTTTCCCCTCCGCGATACGGATCGAATCCAGTTGGGCCTCAACGATCGGGTCCCGAGAAGGGGACTGCTCAGAATCTTCTGATTGGCAGGCCACAAAGCCCAAAGCACAGAGAAATACGCCCACCAGCAGGGATAAACGTCTTGCTTGGTTGAAAAACCGAAAAGATGGCATAAAGAAATGTCAGAGAAGCGAGGAATCAGAGAAAAACTACTACAGAAAGGTAGAAGTTCTGAGGCGGTAAACCAAAAAAAATCCCAAACCTCTCGGCCCAGGATCATTCATGTTTGTGCGGACAACTACTTACTCGCCGGTGTCTGCTCCGGTGAGGGTCTCGCCTTTGATGCGAAGCACGATAGGTTGCTCGCCTTCATTGGTGAAGACCGTGATAGACTTGGTGAAGTAGCCAGAACCCTTGGCGGAGTAGGTTGCCGTGACAAACCCCTGCTCACCTGGGGCGATGGCTTCCTGGCTGTATTCTGCGACGGTACATCCGCAGCTCGGTTTCACCTTATTTACCAACAAATCTGCGTCCCCAGTATTGGTGAAAAAGAAGGTGTGGCTCACCGGCTGACCTTGTACGATCTGGCCAAAATCATGCAGATTGGCTTCCCAATTCGCAGCAGGAGCGCCCGGCGTGGACAGAGAGAGAGAAGTGGCAGCAGCATAAGGAGCTTCGAAAGCGTACTGAGCCTGGGCGGAGTGGAGGCACATCAAAGCCGCCACCAGCGAAACGATGGTTTTCATTTCATGGAATGGTTAATGGTACAACATGTCGCCCCCCTGATTCCGACGCCTGAGTCAGTGAGGACGCCACAACATTAACTAATACTTTAGTTTTAAACAACTAAATCTTTAGTTTTATTTTTACCCACCAGCCAACTACCTTGTAAGAAATCACCTTTCTCCCGATTATCTACTCGCATTCTATGCAACTACAAACTATCACCACCCCTCGCGGCACCTTCGCCTATCGGTCTCAGGGATTACCAGATCCCTCTCCCCTCGTTTTGCTGCATGGCTGGCCGGAAAGCAGCTTTTGCTGGGAAGGGGTGGTGGCGGAACTCCCCCAAAGTTGGAGCATATTGGCTCCCGATTTACGCGGTCTGGGCGACAGTGAGCGGACCCCGGAAGTCGCAGCCTATGACAAATTGGCCTTGGCCAAAGACATGATTGCCTTGCTCGACGAGTTGGGAATTGAGCAATTTCGACTGGTGGGACACGACTGGGGCGGAGCCGTGGCCCAGGAAATGGTGCGCCTAATTCCAGAGCGGATTTCCCGCCTGGGACTGATCAACATCAGCATCATTTTCAATCTCAAAGGCAATCTACTCGCCAATCAGGTGTTGAGTCAGATGGGCTTTTATCCCTACTGGTATCAGTACATCCAGCAACAAAAAGGCCTGTTCGAAGGGCTCGTAGAAGGCAGAGAACGACTCTGGCTGGAATATTTCCTGCGCAGGGGCGATGGCGGACCCCTGCCCGAAGCAAGCCTCGCCGAATACACCCGCTATTTTCAACTTCCCGGCACCCTGACCGCCAGCGCCAATTATTACCGCAGTTTTCGGGCCGATCGCAAGCGTTGGGCGACCTACGGCGACTATCGGTGCCCAGTTCCCACCCACTACCTCTACGGCAATCAAGACCGCATCATTATCCCCGAATTCCTCCAGCACGCCGAGGAATGCTTCGACGAATTTCACCTCCATGAGATCGGGACCGGGCATTTTGTGATGGAAGAACAGCCAGCGGAAGTCGCGCGTTTTTTGGAAAAAGGATTTGATTGAGTCTTACTGAGTTGGGCGTGCCCCCGCTGCTGCCAATGTGCAGCCTCGGGGTCGGGTGCTATCGGGGTTCGCTGTCGCTCCGTCTTCCACTTCGTTCCAGACCGTCAGCTTCGCCTCCGCCCTTTCGCCCCCTCACGCTCGCCACCGGCGAAAGGATTGCGGGCAGACCCTTTATCATTTTCCATTTTTCGGTTTTCCATTTTTCATTTTACAAATCTCAGGCATCGAAGATATTGATGATTCCTGTAGGGGTTTCCCGCGGGAAACCCCTACGCTGCTGGTAGTAGTTCCGCTTCCTTGCCAGCGGCAATCTTTCCCCCCTTTTCACCGAAAAGCGGGTCGTGTTCCCTCGCGAGGGAAAACGGGGAAGCGAAGAAAGGGTTTAGCGCCACCCTTGCCATCGGCAAATCCCGGATCTCGCCTCTCGCCGAGCAGCAGTCCCGCCTCCTTCCTTGCCATCGGCAAATCTGACCTCTGACCTCTGACCACAACGTGATCTGACCTCTCTTTTCAGCCTTTTCTTTTTGAATCTGCCCGAGCTTCCGTACCTTTAGTAGTCATTAGTAAATTTTTCTCCCTTCGAACATTCCAAGACCACTTCAATATGAGCGTCCTCTCCATAGCCAACCACAAAGGAGGCGTAGGCAAAACCACTACTACCGTAAATCTTGCTGCGGGTCTTTCTCGATTGGGCCACAAAGTGCTCTTGATTGACCTGGATCCCCAGGCCAATGCGTCTTTCTCCTTGGGCCTCAAGAAGCAAGACCAAACGATTTATCAGGTGTTGGCATTTCAGGATGACATTCGAAAGATGGTCCAGAGCCTGGACGACTTCGACATCGTGCCAGCTTCGGTGCACCTGGCGGGCTTTGAAAAAAACAATGAAGTAGGGAAAGAATTCATCTTGCAAGAGAGCCTGGAAGTGATCCAGGAACAATATGACTACATCCTGATTGATTGTCCGCCCTCGTTAGGGGCCTTGACCATTTCCGCCTTGACGGCCAGTGAATTTGTGATCGTGGCCCTTCAGCCAGAGTCTTTGGCTTTGCAAGGGATGACCGATT
>JBCCCJ010000214.1:0-7450 GCA_039033615.1 Bacteroidota bacterium | reverse complement strand
TGACTTCTCTTCTGACCTCTGACCTCGCTTAAAACTTCTGACAACGCAGTGTTCTGACAGTTCACGGTCTGACGTCTGACTTCTCTTCTGACCTCTGACCTCGCTTAAAACTTCTGACAACGCAGTGTTCTGACAGTTCACGGTCTGACGTCTGACTTCTCTTCGGACCTCTCTTCTACCCCCTCCTCCGTCGATACTTCGAGAAAGATTCTCCCAATTGAGCCTTGAAAAATTTGCTGAAGTGGGCTACGTCATCGAAACCGAGGGCGTAGCCAATTTCTTTCATGGTAGCGCCGCTGTGCATCGCCAAGCGACGGGCTTCCAAGGTCAAACGAGCCTGAATCATTTGCTTGGCGGATTGGCCGGTTTCCTGCCGCAAGACTTCATTCAGGTAGCCAGGGGTAATCATCAACTGATCGGCGTATTCCTGCACTTTGTGAAATTCCCGAAATTGCTGATTCAAGAGACGCTTGAATTCCCGGACGATTTCGAAGGCTCGATTGGCAGGAGTAGTCTTCTGGAGCTGTTGCTGATCCATCAGACGTTTGCTGTGAATCAAGAAAAGTTTCAGCAGCGCCCCCAATTCTTCCGCTTGATACGCCTTTTCGCCCTCCATGGCTGCACCCATCGCTTGCAGATAGTGGATGAGCTGTGCCTGCTGCTCCTCTGAAACCGATACAGGAGCTGGGGCTTCACAATCCGCAAACAATTGCAGGTCGTTCAAAAACTCCTGCCGAATCCCCGCCTGATTCACAAAGCGATCTTCAAAGGTCAGCACACACCCCTGCGGCTCTCCTGCTATTTCCAAGAAGTGGACCTGATCCGGATTGAGAAAATACAGTTGGCGCTCCCCCAACGGAAAACGGAAGCTATCAAGGTGATGGATCCCCTTGGCCGACTCCACCCAAATGATGGTGTGGTACGCATGGCGATGCGGCACCTCCTGCTGCACATTTCGCCCATCCTCCACTTGTTGCATAGAGGTCAGGGTTAATCCGGTGGGCGAAGCTTTGGTGGGATAACGAGGGATCATAGGACAGGGAACAGGGAATCCCGCGAGCGGGACTTCGTTTCACTCAGCAGGGAAATTTCGAAGATTCGGAGGACTAACGTAAATCCATGTGAACCTTAAACCCTGAAATAATGTGGGATGTTTCGGAAATAGACCCAAAAGAAATCTTCTCAGAAACTGAACCCATTTTCTCAGGAGGTGTATTGTTCTCCAACTCTCGAATTGGTTGCGCCTAGTGGCAGACTTTTCTTACCTTCGTCCACGCAAACTAATGCTCATGAATTTCAATCGACTCAATACCCTGACTGGCTGGGGCGTCTTTCTCTTCGCATTGCTGGTATATCTGCTGACGATGGCTCCTACGGCGAGCTTTTGGGACTGTGGAGAATTTATCGCTTGTTCCAACGAGCTGGAGGTCCCTCACCCGCCGGGTGCGCCCTTTTTCTTGTTGGTAGGCAGGCTGTTCGCCATGCTGGCCTTCGGCAACGAACTCTTGGTGGCCTTCATGCTCAACTTGATGAGTGTGCTTTCCAGTGCCTTCACGGTGCTATTTACGTTCTGGATCACCACCCATCTCGCCAAGAAGATGATGATTTCTGTCAAAGAAGCCCCAACCGCTACACAAACCCTGGTCATCTTGGGCGCCGGCGTGGTAGCGGGAATGGCCAATACCTTCGCCGATTCCTTCTGGTTCAACGCCGTAGAAGCGGAGGTGTACGCGATGAGTTCCTTCTTCACCGCCATTGTGGTGTGGTTGATGTTCAAATGGGAAGAGCGCGCTGACGAGCCTGGCAACGAACGCTGGATCATCCTGATCGCCTACTTGATGGGCCTATCTATTGGAGTCCACTTGCTGAACCTCCTGACGGTTCCCACGCTGGCATTTATCTACTACTTTCGCAAATACGACTTCAGCTGGCCTGGTTTCCTGCTGACTGGCGTCATCTCTGTTGGGATTTTGGGCATCATTCAGACGGGGATTATCCTGTACACCTTTGATTTTGCCTGGGCTTTCGAGCGCTTTTTCGGCGGCATTCAATATGCCAATGGAGCCGCGAAGAGTGGCATGGGACTGCCCCTTGGTACCGGAGTGGTGGCTTTCTTCATTTTGTTGGTCGGCGGTTTGGCCGGAGCAACCATTTATTCGATCCGATCTAAAAAATTGGTGCTCAATACCGCCCTGCTGAGTGTGATTGTCATCTACATTGGATTTTCTTCTTACCTGATGATCCCCATCCGCTCCAACGCCAACCCTCCCATTGACGAAAACAATCCTGACAATACCCAAACCTTCCTGAGTTATATGAAGCGGGAGCAGTATGGCAATCGTCCGCTCTTTCGGGGACCGCTGTACAACGCCCGCCCGGTTGCGCTCAAGGATGATGGGAAGGAATATGTCCTGGAGCCAGGAGCTGATCGCTACACGGAAATCGGCGTCAAGCGCAGCTATAAGTACAATTCTTCCGACATGAAGCTCTTCCCTCGAATGTACGAGAAGAGTCGATTCAATGCGGGTCCTTTTGCCTATACCCGCTACGTAGATGATCTCGGCGGCACCCCCAATGTCGCTGACGATGACAAGCCTAGCAACCTGGATGACCTCGAATACTTCATGGGATATCAAGTGATCCACATGTATTGGCGCTACTTCATGTGGAATTTTGCAGGCAGGGAAGGCGATGTGCAGGATCTTGGCTGGGAAAGTGGCTTGAACTTTGCCAAAACCAGTGCCATGCCCGACTTTATGCGGGATCAGCCTGCCAAGAACCACTATTATATGTTGCCGTTTTTGTTGGGGCTGCTAGGACTGTTCTGGCAAAGCCGCAAGCGATACGATGACGCAACCGTTGTAGGCCTCTTGTTCTTCTTCACTGGCTTAGCGATTATCATCTACCTGAACCAGTACCCCAACCAACCGAGGGAACGAGATTACTCTTTTGCGGGTTCTTTCCAGACCTTTGCGATTTGGATCGGTCTCGGGGTCATTGGCTTGTATGATTTGCTGAAAGGCTTTCTGAGAGACAATGCGAAATATGCAGCTATTGCCATCGGTTTGATTCCCCCCATCATCATGGGCGTCCAAAACTGGGACGATCACTCTCGGGCTTCTCGCTATGTTGCGCCTGATTCGGCCTACAACCTGCTGAATTCGCTGGCGCCCAATGCGGTGCTCTTCACCAATGGGGATAACGATACCTTCCCCCTCTGGTACATTCAGGAGGTAGAAGGGGTACGGGAGGATGTACGCGTGCTGTGTCTCAGCTACGTGAACACAGACTGGTACATCGATCAGATGAAGCAGCAGGTGAATGAATCCAATCCCCTGCCAATTTCCCTGAAGCATGAGGATTACACGGGACAGGCGAACCAATCCCGGACCTTTGGCAGTCGGACTACCCTGGATGTGAAGTTGCCCGTAGATCCCCAGCAATTGGTTTCCAAAGGCATCATTGACGCGGAAGACCTGCCTAACGTACCGGTTCCCATGCAGTGGACGGTCAAAACCCGTGGTGGTAAAGGCAACAAATACCTGGAGTTGAAGGATATCCTCATCATCAATCTCCTGGAGAACGTAGCCAAAGGAGGCTGGGAACGTCCGATCTACTTCGCGAACACCGTTACCCCCAATAGCTTCATTGGCCTGGACCGCCAATTGCGTCAAGAAGGCTTGGCCTACCGGATTCTTCCTTTGAAGAACAGCAACGCACGCGATCCTTATGATCTTTTCGAAGGAACCTTGGATCTCGCCCGGATGGATTCTGCTTTGACCCAGAAGTTCCGCTACCGCAATCTGGATCAAGTCGGTACGCACTATGACGAAAACATCCTGCGGATGCTCAGCAACTACCACAACACCTTCTACCGCCTCGCCAATGGCTACTTGGCTGAAGCCAATCGCCTTGGCACCTTGACCAATGAGTTGAAGACCCAGGTAGAAGCGGGTGATACCGAAGTCGATCCAAGTCTGATTGCAGCCAATGAGTCTGAAATCAGCCGCATGAAGGAACGGGCCTTGCAAATCCTGGATTTCTCCTATGAGAAGTTCCCATACGAAGCCGCTACTCCCGACCCATATCTGCTGGTACGCACCGGCATGATGTATGAGCGACTCGGCTACCCAGACAAAGCCCAGCCGTACTTCGACTTTGCAGAAGAGCGGGCCTACGGGACGCTTCGGTACTTCTTCAGCAATGGAGGAACCTTCCGCAAGGTTCGGGAGTATGCCTATCCACTCCAGATGCTTCGCCAGCAGTACGCCCAGAAAGCCGCGGCTGACCAAAACTACGCCGAGGCCATGACCCGAGTAACCGAGCGGATTCAAGAACTGACTCAGTTGAATCCTGAGGGGATGAATTTGAGATAAGAGAGGTCAGACTGCGTTGCGGTCAGACGTCAGAACGGTCCAATCACGGGCCTGACAGAAAACGAAGAACGCCTTTCCTGTGTAGGGAAGGCGTTCTTTTCTAATGAGGAACTTCCCACGAGTTCGCGACTCTGTTGTAAACAGATGCGTTAGATGTGATTGCTGTCCCTAAGTGAGACTCACTCGCGCTCCTTCAACATCCGATAAATGGTCGAAGCACCGATGTCGAGCTTTTCGGCGACGAGCTTGACGTTGTTGTCGTACTTCTGGAGGTAGATGTCGATGATGCGATTGGTGTAGTCGCGCATGCTCATTTCTTCGGAGAGGACGTCGGGCAGGGCGTCGCTGGTGCCGAAGGTGAGGACGTCTTCGTCGATGACGTCTTCGTTGGCCATGACGGCGGCGAGTTCGACCACGGACTTGAGTTCGCGGATGTTGCCGGGGAAGGGATAGGCGAGCAGTTTGCGCTGGGCACCGGGGGTGATGGTCAGTGCTGGCAGTTCATTCTCTTTGCAGAAGGCATCGAGGAAGTATTTGGCCAGCAGGATGATGTCATTACCGCGCTCGCGCAGCGGTGGCAGGGCAATCGGCAGACCGAAGAGGCGGTAGTACAAATCCTCCCTGAAGTTGCCGGCTTTGACTTCTTCGATCAGGTTGCGGTTGGTGGCCACCACGATGCGGCAATTGACCTTGACGGGTTTGTTGCTACCGATGCGGATTACTTCCCGCTCCTGCAAGGCTCGCAGGAGCTTGGCCTGGAAGGTGATGTCCATTTCGCCGATTTCGTCGAGGAAAAGGGTACCGCCGATGGCCTCCTCAAACTTTCCAACCCGGCGAATGTGCGCTCCGGTGAAGGCGCCTTTTTCATGCCCAAACAACTCACTCTCGATCAATTCAGAAGGAATTGCGGCCATGTTCACCGGAACAAAGGGCGCATCTTTCCGCTTAGAATTGAAGTGAATGGCCTTGGCGACCAATTCTTTTCCCGTCCCCGTTTCTCCTGTAACCGTAACCGTGATATTGGTCTTGATGGCCTTTTCGATCAGGTTGAACACCTTCTTGATGGCCGGACTCTGACCAATGATGCTGGTTTCGAAATCGTATTTCCGCTCCACCTCTTTCTGGAGGTGATTGATGCGGGTCTGGAGGGACTGCTTGTTGCGAACGTGATTACAGATGTTGAGCAGTCGATCCCGGATGTCATCGCTCTTGGTCAGGTAGTCAAAGGCCCCGGCTTTTAAGAGTTCTACGGCGGTCTCAATTTTGTCCTGCTCAGAAATGACCACTACCTCAATTTCGGAATCGTATTCCTTGATTCGCTTGAGGACCTCTTCCCCTTCCATATCCGGCAAGCGATAATCCAGGGTAATCATCTGGGGCCGCTGATTCAGATTTTCGAGCAAATCTTTGGCATTTTCGAATTTGATGACCTCGTGATCAGGATTCATTTCCAGGTTGAAGCCCAGAAGTTCCCGATACCAATCATCATCTTCTACCACATGGATGAGAAATTTACCACTTTGATCCATAATCACTGTTATGTAGGGAGAGAAGCTGGTTAAAAGTACAGAAATTTCTATTATGCAAAATGCTTCCCCAATAGTAAAAGGCCATCCAAGGTTAGGAGAGAATCTATTTCATCAAATACGTCTTGTAGAGGCGGAATGATCCGGGCTAGGCCTCCGGTGGCAATGCTGTGCACAGTTTGCCCCATCTCCTGCTCGATATTTGTCAACATTTCTTTTACCAGCCCCACATATCCAATCAGAATCCCTGCTTGAATGGCATGGGTGGTATTTTGTCCCAAAGCCGAGCTTGGGTATTCCAGGGGAATTTCGGGCAGTTGGGCAGCATTTTGAAACAAGGCTTTCACCGCTGTTTTGAGGCCAGGGGCAATGTTGACTCCGGCAATTTCTCCTTGGGCGTCCACCACCGTAAAAGTCAGGGCCGTACCAAAATCTACCGCTACACAGGCCGTTTGAAAGCGATCGTAGGCGGCGTAGGCATTGGCGACCAGATCCGACCCTATTTCTTCAGCATGCCGGATGCCAAGTCTCCGAAAATGCTCTTTTCCCAGTACCAATGGCGCAGGGCCATGCTCCGCAGTCACATGCTCCACCAATTTTGGAGTGGCCGCTGGTACGACGCTGCTCACGATCTGCTGTTCTATAGAGGAAGGATTCCCCCAGGTTTCCAGGGCTTGGGAGAGGCTAAGGTTCCAGGTATCCACTTCGGCGGTGGGATGGCGAAAGTGAGGCAACCAGATGCCATCTACTTTGGCAGCGAGCACGATGTCAGTATTGCCGATGTCGATGACTACCTTCATGAGCGCCATTGCTTGAAGGTGGGCAGCAATAGCTGGACCAACTGCCAAATCAAGACCGCCAAACAGACGAGTCCTCCGGCCAAAAACCACCATTTCAGACCTGGGATCTGCCGACTGGGTTCTTCGCTTGCCTGGGCCAATCCTTCCCGAAAATAATTGTCCAACGCATCTACTTCCATCAATTGCGGGATGTCTTCTCCGGTGATTTCGATGGAAAAGGGTTCCACCTGCAGGGAATCATATTGACTCCGACCGGGATGATAGAAATACATTTGGGCAGGGCCGATTTCATACCTTCCCGCAAAGGCAGGCACCATTTCGAACACAAATTCTTTTTGTCCAATCAATTCTTCGCCCTCGATCAACACGGTGTAGCTGATGTTGGGGTCATACATCAGGAAGTTCTCCGGTGGATCAAAAAAGGGGCGGGGCACCATGCTGATGTTTCCGTTTCCTTTGACCAACAGGGTCAGCGGGATGGTCTCTCCCGTCAAGAAACTCTCTTTGGGCAGTTGATAGCTGAATTCGAACTGTCCTACGGATTGGGCCCGTGGCAACTGAGTAGCTGGCAACTCAACCACTTGTAGGTTTTTTTGAGGAAGGGGAAGCTCTACCGTTGCAAAACGAGGCAGCTGATTTCGATAGCCTCCCTGGACTTGTTGTTCTACCCACAAATCTCCTCCTCCAAACTCGAATTCGCCCACTTCTTTGGGGAACCAAAACCCTCGATACAACATGAATCGGAGGT
>JBCCCJ010000213.1:0-7451 GCA_039033615.1 Bacteroidota bacterium | reverse complement strand
GCAACTTGCAAGCGTAACACTGGTTTGGTTTGATCAGTTGAGGAAATCCGGAAGATGACCTGCTGGTAGGGTTGCTTCCCCCTGCTTAAGCTGTCCCAAACGGCCTCTTTTTGGGTAAGATTTTGGGAACCTATTTGGGTGAAAGAATTCACATCCATCATCAATTCTGAATGAAAATGGGATGAAAAGGTGAACTCTCCCACTTGCTTTTCAGCAATCCATCCATTGCTGGGATCCTGGGCCCACTTTTTATATTCCTCCATGGTGAGTTGAGGTGAGGAGCAGCCCCAGCTAACCATCAAACAGACAATCAAGCATGGCAGTAGTAGAGAGGTTTTCATAGGTGGCCAGCGTATCTGAGGTTGACGAAGTGAATCAAATCCTGGGTGATATCTAGGGAAGAATCAATCACACAAAATTCTCCTTTGGTCGAGATTCCCTGAATCACGGTGAAGGCATTTTGTTGCCGAAACTCTTCCACATATTGGGATAATTGGGTCCAAATCTGTTGGGTGAAATAATCAGCTTGAGAAGCTTGCTCTGCGGTAATTCGAGCCTCTGTTTCCTGAATGGTTCGGACTACTTGACGAAGGGAATCAATGGATGTTGTGCCTTGCTGGATGGTACGACTGCTGGCCTGGACATTCCGAGACAGGACACTCAAACTATCGAATAACAACTGATGAGCTTGTTGTTGATTGGCAAGTTTTCCTTGAAGTTCCTGCGTCATTTGAAAATTGCCAAACAGTTCATCTGTAAATACATAACCCGTTTTGGGAGAATCTGGAATCACCCACCTTCCGACCCCTATCCCAATTGAGAGAGTTAAGATCAATAAAATAGCGAGTAAGTAGTGAGTTTTCATGTAGGCTGCTTAGAAGGAGTGTACGATGAACAAATAAATGATAGCGAAAAGAGCTTTCTAGCTCTTCATCTCATCACAGAGGAGGCATGGTACAAAAAGGGCAAAGTGTGTTGCTTATTTTGATCATCCGTCACCTCTAGCACATATCTCTCCCCTGGCTTAA
Source organism: Bacteroidota bacterium (assembly GCA_039033615.1). Taxonomy (GTDB): domain Bacteria; phylum Bacteroidota; class Bacteroidia; order J057; family J057; genus JBCCCJ01. The sequence continues at coordinate 6,423 of JBCCCJ010000213.1, read as the reverse complement.
GAGCACCTCCTAAGGGAAGGTGTAGGATATACATGTGCTTATTTTTTCGCTCCAATTGCCCCTGATTAAGCTTAATCAATTTTCCATTCCTCCCAATGATCTTGATCGCTACCGATTCATCAGAATACCGTTGACGATACTTGAATCCGATCGCTTCCTGAGCGATATAATTCCCTCCAGAAGGCCAGGATTCTAAATCAGCAAAGGGTACGTGTAGGGAACGTTCTTCTTCTTCCTGCTTAAATGAAAACTCCCATACCTCAGTATTGCCTGAGAACACTCGATTGGTATAAGCACTCACTTGCCACGCATAGCTGCTGTTTTTGTCAAATCGACGCGCAGAAGTAGGATAAGGGAGAATGTTCGTTGAATAATTATTTGCTTGGAAAAAGGCAAGATTTTGTCTGATGGCGACTTCAGGGGTTTGCCCAGGATGTATTTCTACCACCTTCACCTGATAGTGAACCATGTCTCTTCCTGAATAGGGAAGTGGCGGAGTCCAACTAAATACGGGATGCTCAATCTCCAGCTCTTCTTGATGAAATGGATAAACCAAGTGAGGAGGGATAATCATTGGGGGCAAGAAAGTGCGACAGCTTTGATCTAATACCTTCCCTTCCAACGAAATCAACTCATAACAAACAGACATAACTTCATTCTGTCCAGTTTGAAGGTTTCCCAATAAGGAGTTTCCTTGAATGAGAGACAGTAACTGACTGTTTGGAAAAATGGAAACTCCTGAACCAATGGTTATTTCCGGTACAATCCCTTGATACAAGATGGTGCCTGATTGTTCTAGGGTAGTTCGGATGCTCAACGTTTGGGAACTAGAGGCAGAATTGACAACCTGAAATTTCCAAAGTTTTTCTACCGTAACCTGTTGAATAGGCTCTCCTTGAAGGACCAATTTTACTTGAGAGAAAGTGGCAAGAGGTAAAAATAAGAGAACCCCTATTACCAAAGAAATGTGCGTTTGCATGGGCTGTTGTTCGGAAAATTCAACAATCATACAACATACTTTCAAAAATTGAAAGATGCGATATATTACAATATCTGGGTGATTGTTAATTTCTAATATTCATTTAATTTTACAACCAAAAATGAAACTTATCAATGAAATCTCTCATCTCTGATTGTGCAATTGATTTCGCAAGCTCCCTCTTTTCCGCTATACAGAGATACATTCTAGCACTGTTTTAGTAGTGCAATAAGAATAACAACAAATGTAAAAGGGGGCAGGAATTTGCATTGCATATACAAGTAGGAGAACCGAGTCTGGAAATCGACCAGCCCCCCCCAAATATCTCAGTAAGCTTAATTGAGTTACCCATCCCCAAACCCCATCCGCTCCGCTTCCCACTTCAATGCTACCTCCCCGGTCGCTCCGGTGCGATGTTTTGCTAGCAGGACCAGGGCCAGATCGCTGAGGTCGTTACCTTCGGCGTCGCGGGCTTCTCTCCCCTGCATGGTGGCGTAGTAGGCTGGGCGGTAGAGGAAGAGCACCTTGTCAGCGTCTTGTTCAAGGTTGCCGCTTTGGCGAAGATCGGAGAGCATGGGGCGGGGATCCGGTCGCTTGTCCACCTCCCGGTTGAGTTGGGAGAGGGCCAAAACGGCCAGGCGATGGTTGAGGGCCAGTTCCTTGAGGGCGCGGGAGATTTCTCCTAGCTCCAGGTGGCGTTGGGAGGACTTCCGAAAGCGTTGACTACCCTGCAGCAATTGGAGGTAGTCCACGCAGAGCAAGCCGATGGGAGCCTCCTTTCGCTTGAGCCGCCAGCGGGTGGTTCTGGCTCTTAGGGCCATCACGTTGAGACCTCCGCTGTCATCGATGGTCAGGTCCGCCCGATAGAGCTCTCCGGCGACTCCCTGATAGCGATCCAATTCGCCTGGATCAAGTTGGCCTAAGCGTAGGGAGCGGGCTGGGATCCCGGCAGCATTGGCGAGGAGGCCCTCAGTTACTTGCTGAGCGCTCATCTCCAGGGAAAAGAGCAATACAGGCACTGACTGACGCAACGCCTCCAGCATGAGTTGACGCATGAGGGAAGACTTGCCCATGCCCGGTCTGGCAGCTAACAAAACGAGTTCTCCTGCTTGCAGACCTTGCAGAACTCCATCAAGGCTGGGCAAGCCACTCAAGATGCCTCTGCCCACACTTTCGCCTGCCTCTCTGGCTTTGACCCGCTCCTCGGCCGTTTCTACTGCCTGGACCAGCAGGCGATCCCAGCGGGGACTTTGGCCGGCTTTCAAACCATATTCCAATTGAAGCAAGTCAGAAGATATTGACTCAATCAGGTCGAATACATCCTCAGTGGGGTCTTGGGCTTTGCTCCGGAGTCGCAAGCCCATTTCGCTCAATTGTCGCCCCAAATACGCCTCCAACAACAGCTGAGCATGGTAACTCAGGTTGGCTGATGAAGCGACTGCCCCCAGGTATTCAGTCAGGGCCAGGTTCCCTACCTTCTGGAAGCGGCCCTTTCGTTTCAAGCAGGCCTTCACACTGAGCAGATCAATGGGATCTCCTCGTTGGAAAAGTTCTAGAATGGCGGCATAGGTTTCCTGCCGTGCCGGGCTGGTAAAGGCCTCCACAGGCAGAGCAGGTTCTAACCGAAGAATTGCTTCTTTTTCGAGGAGTAATGCGCCGAGAATGGCGGTTTCTATTTCTGGGTTTTCCATTTTTTTTGTAGGGGATTTATCTTCGATTTTTTAGGCGTTTCCGGTTACGTCGCCTTCAGCGGGACCTCCTTTCTTGGCGGCAAGAAAGGAGGCAAAGAACCGTCGAAATTCCAGACTGCCCGCAGGCCGGCCCCCTGCCACCGAATTTCGCCCAACACCGCCCAAACACTCGCGAGGAATCAACTGATTCAAAGCATTGAGTTGTTAACTCTTCTGCATTTTGGCGCAGCTTCTCGCGCTAAGGCGGGTTGGCCACGAAGCCCGAGGTGCTGGGGCGGCATGAGGCGTTGCATGGGGCTTCGGCGGCTTTTTGCTGACTTTTTGGCCGCTCAAAAAGTCAGGCCCGCGGCAGGCGACAACCCGTCTGGACAACCGTAACCCAAAGTTGATTCCAAGCAAGTCCAGGGGAGTGCCTCCCCACCTATACCCGAAAGACCATGATCCGATCTTCTTCTACCGAAGATTGCTTGGGTCGGCGATCGACGGGTGGTTCTTCCCAGAATCGGTGTTGGGGGTTGAGGTAATTGATGGGACGCTTTCTGTAGCGGAGTTTGGGGTTGAATTTCAGGTATTGGGGCAGATGTTGGCCGATGGCCTGATGATCCTGGGGAGAAAGTTGTTGCCACACCTGGCGCAAGCGGGGAAAGGGATGACAGCCATATAGCTCACAGAATTGTCGCAGGTCAAAACGATTAGCCCTGGCTTGGGGTGGGTTGGCAGAACGGGGCGGTGTCTCTTCCTGCCTTGATTCTAGTTTGGGCCGAGGAGTGTGAGTAGGAGTGTATTTATGTGTTTGTGTATTCTTTTTATCTAATAATAAGTCACTGTCACACATATAGGGGGAAGGGGAGTTATTGCCGTCAATAACCGGGGTTTCTGACGACATCGGCGGTTCCCCCTCTGAGAGACAATAAGCAGCCGGAATGGCAAAGTCTTTCCTTCGCCGTGCCAACTGCAGGGCGGCTTGTTGGATGGCATAGCTACTGATAACCGCCTGATTTTTGAAGAGTTCACCAGAGAAGATGCCTTCTTGCAGAAGATCAGTCAGGATGGGAACGAGTTGGTCCAGGGGCAGACCGATCTGCTTGGCGTGGAGGTAGCGGCTGCGTTCGTTCCAGGGGAGATAGCCTCCCTGGGCATAAGTGAGCTGGAACAATTTGATGGTCACGGCGAATCCTGTCAGCCCATGTTTGGCCTCGATGAAACGGAGAGATTCAGCGTCGTGGACGGGGAGGGAAAAGGTTTCAAAGCCAGTACGAGTTGGTCGCATATTTTCAGGGATCAAATTTCAGGGGTCAGGGGTCAATTTCGTAGAAAAGCCCCCTTGTGCGGATGAAAGTGCGGATAGCGAAGGGGGTTGGGGGATGTCAAGGAGAAGGGGTCGCCATCTTGGGCTGACGCTTCAATTCAGCGGTAAGCGCTCGAAGAGATAGAGCCCAAAAGGGGTGGAGGTCAGGGGAAGGACACCTTGATAATACCTACACCATCGTTGATGGGCACGGCGAGGGAAAGGCTGATCACTCAACCAATACATGGCCCAGTCAGGCAGGGCATAGAGATTGGGGAACTTCCAGGCCTGGAGGAGACGGGCTTCTCCCTGATATTTTCTCTGGAGATAGAAGGCCACCTGCACCCCAGGAGTGAGGCGCATGGGATCCCAGGGATGGAGGACAGGCACCAAGGGGCGCTCCAGCAAGGCAGCGGCTTCTTTGGGCAAACGAACACGGGGCCGATTCATAGGCTTCAGCGGTTAAGTGAAACGGAATCGGCAAGGTCTGTGATGGCGGGGAGAAAAAAGGCAACAAGGCAACATGTTGCCTTTTTTTGGGACTGTTGCCTTTTTTCGGTTAGGAGAGAAAGTCTGTCAAGAGGCCAAGAATATGGTCGATTTGTTCTCCTCCTTTCGGGGGAAATACGACCTTGGAGCGATTGGCTGTCAGGTTTCTCGCATTCAATTGCTGCCCTCTGGCACTGAGGAAATAATCCACCAGGTCGCTTTGATAGCCTTGTTGCCAGGAGGCAGGCAACCAACCCGCATGGGAGAGAGATTCAAGTAGGTACATCAGCTGACGAAGGGTGCCGTTCCAGGAAACGGGGGTTGGATCTGACTCCTGAAAGAGGGCCAAAAAGTTTTGCCGGGATATTTCCGGGTGCAGCAGGTCTGCTTTCTGCAATTCGTGGTAGAGCAATTTCAAGGCGGCTTGCTCCCGGGACGCGAGCCATTTGATGGGCGGAATGGTGGGGATTGCTGTAGCCGTGTCTGCCGGGGAGGGTTGGATGGCTTCGTCTTGCAACCATCGGTAAAACCGAAGCCAGGATTCTGGTTCGAGCAGTTTTCCGCGTTTTCGCCGTTCGATTTCCTTCCAACTGCGACGGAACAGGATGTCATCTACGCGAAGCTCACCAGTTACCAGTCCATGTATTTCGGACAGGAATTCCACTACCTCCTTTTCAGGCACCTTCCAGGCCCTGGCCAGTTTTTTCCGATGTTTGCCCCCCATGGGTAGAAACAGATGTTTGACGCTTTGGCGTTCATGTTCCAGGGCGATTTCGGGGAATTCGGATCGAGCCAATTTCTCTTTCAGCCGCATTTTCAAGAGCCGTATCCCCCGATCCACGTTTTTTTGATAGTGCGGACGGAGGAGATCAATGGCAGTTCGGTATTCCGCCTGGGGTTCATCGACGTGCTCGACCTTGATTCCGGAAACAGAAGCGATCCGGGCCGACTGGGGCAGCCGAATCCTAGGAAGAGGTGCTAGTTCGGCGGCAGCCCATCTCCGACAGGCTTCTGCCAGGAAGGGATCGGCGGGCAAAGGTGGCAGCTGTATGTCCACAGCAAGCGGGATCTCATGCCCTGCCTGTCCAGGCATTGGCAGGGGATAGCGTTGGTCCAGAAACCGCAGCCACCAACGGCCCAATTCCTCAAATTTCCCCGGCAAGGCAGGCAGGGAATCTGGGGAGCACAGGCCAAGCCGGGCTTCCAAACTGTATTGGTAGAAGTGTTCAAATTGTGGCTCTTCTGCATCGGTGAGGGACAACCAATCAGAGAGCGATGGAGGCAGGAGGACAGGCAGAGACAGCATGAGCAGCAAGGGGCTTTTGCTCAATATTGCTTATTGTCCCAATATTCGCAATACTTTTGGATTGTAAAATATTCAAGCAGAACCTTCTGGCCTTAATCCCAATTTCTCTGGACCAGTGATTTCTGCAGCAATTGTTCCACTTCCTGATAGGGATAAAAGTAGGTAGAGCCCAATTGGGTAAAAGGAATGCTGCCATCATCCCGCATGTTTTGCAAGGTAGAAGAAGAGATGTTGAGCCATTCACAGACTTCTTTGCTGCGCAGCCATTTGCGATTGGGGGAAAAGCCCTCGGGAATGCGTTCAGAAAGCAGGGCCATCAGGCGGTTTTCCAGGTCCAGGAGGTCTTGACGGGTGAGGAGTTCATTGAGTTGCATAGTCTTTTGGACCAAAGGTGGAGACTCCCAGCGATAAAAAAGGCAACAAGGCAACATGTTGCCTTTTTTTGTGGGTGTTGCCTAGTTGCCTACCAGTTGCAAAACCGGAGATCAGCTCAATTTCCGAACTTTGGCTTGATCCGATTTTTTCTCCCCTGAAAACAACTTATCCCGCAGCGCTTGCATATCTTCTCCCACCTTACGCTGCACGATTTTGGCGTAATGCTGGGTAGTCTTGATGTCTTTATGCCCCAACATCGCCGAAACCGATTCGATGGGGACTCCATTGCTCAGGG
>JBCCCJ010000212.1:0-7488 GCA_039033615.1 Bacteroidota bacterium | reverse complement strand
CTTGCGGGAAAGGCGACGTCATACTTGGTCAGTTGCAATTCAACGCTCATTCGAGAAATGTCTAGTAGTATGGTCAGGAGTATGATTTTTCCTTTGTTTCACTAAAAGGGTAGAATAATCTAACAATGATATTCAGAATCCTCACCCCACCAACACCCGCTCCTCCTTCGGGACCACCTGCTCCAGCGCTACCGGAAAGGAAACCCCCTGCGTTTTCAAGGTCTGAATCCGAAAGAGGTAGGCTGCTCCCAGCATGATCTGCTCGGCGACGTCTGCCACTTTTCGATGTTGATAGGATTCCAGATACGTGCCCTTGACCCAGTCATTGAAGGCACCCATAGCTGGACCGCACCAGATTTGATAATCCAGGGTTCGATCTGGGGTTCCGGCATTGGCCCAGTTGGAAGAAAGACCCAGGTACCAACGGAAGATGAGGGCCATTTTCCGTTTGGAATTCCCTTTGGCTCGTTCGATTTGACTGGGATCGCGTTGTTCGAAAAATTCGATGCACCCCTGCCAGATCTCTTCCAGCGGCTTTCGAAAGACTTGCTTCTCCAGCTTCAGCCGTTCCTCGTTGGGAATCTCGTCTATGGAATTGTACCGGACGTAGTATTCGTAGAGCTTCTTGGCCCGGGGACCGAACATCGAGCCTCGCTTCAAGACCTGGAGCTCCACGCCCATTTCGAACATGTCCGAAGCGGGTGCTCCCATGACATCGGTCGAAGCCACCGTCTGCAGCAATTTTCTCACGTGTTCTGAAGTGCCTGCTTCTACACAGGCCTGATTGACGGAGCCGGTTACCACATAGGCCGCTCCCATCATAAAGGCCGCCAGGGCCGAAGCAGGGGTCGAAATCCCTCCAGCTGCGCCGATTCGAATCTTATGGGCGAATGAATGTTGCTGCTGGATCTCATCCCGCAATTGAATGATGATCGGAAGCAGGGCCACCAAAGGACGATTGTCCGTGTGGCCGCCAGAATCAGCTTCCACCGTCAGGTCATCACACATGGGAACCTGCTTGGCCAATTGGGCTTGCAAAGGGGTGATGTTGCCCTGCGCAAGCAGGCTCTCCAATATGGCATCCGGTGCGGGCTGCATGAAGTGGAGAGCTACCTCCTTGCGGGAGACTTTGGCGATGACTTTGTGGTTGACCTGAACGTTGCCCTCCGCATCCTGACTCAGACCCGCGACCCGATAATGGACGATGTGTTCCGTCAAACCCAGGTAGGCAGAGGCTTCCACCACCTTGATCCCTTTTTCCAAAAATAACTGAACCGCTCCCGCCTCCAGGGCCTCTTCCACCGGGCTGTGAATCAAGTTGACCGCAAAGGTCTGGGTTGGCAACTGCCGTTGAATGCTGTCGATCTCGGTCGCAATCCGCTCCGGCACCAAGCCTGCCGCCCCGAAAGAACCCAACAATTGGGCGTTCCCAATGGCAATCACCAGATCTGCGGAGGCAATTCCGTTGGCCATAGCGCCAGTTTTGTAGGCATATTTCAATTGATAATCGGAGCGAAAGGAAGCATCCCCGAGTTGCGCTGCCGTCATCGGACTCGCAATGGCGAGCACTTGTAAGCCCCTGCCTTCAGAAACCAGGGTTCCGGTGGTGCTGACGCCAATCCGACCCCGAAAATCTTGCATCACATAGCAAGGCTGATCCGTTTGGGCGAGTTTCTCCTTGATCTGTCTTTCATCAAAAACAATGTCCCGGGGAGAACCTTGCCAGTATACCTGTTGTGGGGTGCCAGTAAAGCTGATAGACATTATGTTATTTTTTCGGGTTAGAACTGGATGATTGGAAATCCATCAACTGGGTGAAGCCTAACCAGTCTAGGAGCGTGGGCCACGAAGCCCGAGGTGTTGGGGCGGCATTGAGCATTGCATGGGGCTTCGGCGCTTTTTTGCCTACTTTTTTGGCGACAAAAAAGTAGGTCCCGCTGAAGGCGACGTACTGGTTTGAAGCCAATTTCATGAAGTGAAAAAATCTGAAACATGAGGAGGAATCATAGCCATCAAAAGATCAAATGTTCGCCTCTTCTATCCCCAATCCAAGATCGGTGATCTGATAAATGCGCATGCCCTCGTTCCACAAATAGGCATCTGCCAGGAGGACCAACTGATCCCCGCGTTGTTCGATGCTTTTGATGTGGACCTCGAGGTGCATCTCTTTTACGTGGAGCAGAATCTGCCCCCGGTATTTCCAGACCGTTTTATGATTCGGCAAATGGACAAATTTGGGAGAGCGGAATTCTTTGCCAAGATCCTGCTGCAAGGCAAACACCTGCATGGCTTGTAAGATGGATTCTACCCCAAGCGAACCCGGCATGACAGGGTCCTGATAGAAATGGCAGGTAAAGAACCAGTTATGGGTTTTGATGAATTTGGTGGCGTGGAGGTAGCCTTTCCCGAACTCGCCCTGATTCTTGGCAATGATCAGCTTGTCGAGCAGGTTCAGTTGATCGGTTGCCAAACGGTAATGCGGTTTATCCGCTGGAGAGGTAAACAGCTTCATCTTGCCATATAGGGAATCCAACTTGATCTGCATATAATCCTTAGGCAGCAATCCATGGGTTTTGTACCAGGCGGGAATCTCCTGGCCTTTGTCCAGCCCTGCCTGAGAGGCCAGCGCTTCTTTGGTGAAAAAGCCAAAAGAAGAATTTCCTTTGTAAAACATGTGGCCATCTATCGAGAGCTCAAAGGTGTAGCGCTGCAAGATGGTGCCTCCATGGGCAATGGAAGAAACCAATACAGATTTGTTGAGGATGGTTTTTCCTCGGAAATCCGTTCCGCTTGGCAGATCGAAGGACTCTCCGTCTCCGTCCAGATTTCGGAGGTATAGATCCATTTCCGGAAACTGAAGCGTACTCCCCAGGTAGGCCCCCAGCAAACCACAAGGCTGTAAGGCGATTTCCATGATCACCGAGTAGGGCATGGCAACATTCGAATTCTGCGCGTAATACCAGGGGTTCTCCGGAACATCATATTCGGCGTAGATGGTGGGATTGTTGGAAAAGTCCCCTCTTTTCCCATCGACCTTTAGCACCCTGCTGATCAACTGCAAATCTGAATTCGGTTGCCGGGACATGGTCCGGCCATTATACACGGCAAAGTCCTCACCAAAGCAGTCCTCCAACTTGCCCAGTGCAAAAGTGGTCACATCCAGCTCATTCATCAGGGCACCTTCTGACCGCTCGGAAAGGTGAACCCCTGCTTGGCTTTCCAGGTAGCGGGGGTTGTCTTTTTCCCGCAATTGCAAGCCAAGGTTTTCAAAATGCACCGTGATGACGCCATCAGAAATGATCTCCAAATCGCCGATCACATAGGGATCAGGAATCAAGCCGATTTCTTTGATTTCTAGTTTGTAGATGAGTTTGGTATCCTTTCCGGGGGTTACCTGCTTGCGGCAGCGTACTTTTTGGGGAAGATCAAAAATGGGCTGGAAACGGGCATCTTTGGTCATCCGTTGGAGACCCAGCATCAGCATAAAGAAGCGCAATAAGTTTCCGCCTCCTTCCGCCTGAAGGGAACCCGCCAGGACTTCATCATCACGGAAATGGCAGGGGAAGTACCAATCATCGGGATGCAGGTCTTTTTCGGCTATGATCAGCCCCAGGCCATAAGCGCCGCCGGTGATGTCAACCGAAGTAATCCGATCGAGCATCAGGATTTTTGCGGGAGGAATACGAAGGGATGGGTTGCGTCCATTGGCGAAATAGGATTCATCCTCGAAACATTGTTCGATATTCCCATCGATCAAATGTTGGAGATCCTTTTTGGAAAAAGCGGTCTTTTGGGTGGTGAGAAGAGGGGTAAAGTATTGTTTCTCGGCCTGCTTTCTGGCTTCGATTTCATCCTTGGAGTAAACGACACCCGCGCCTTCTGTCAATTGCTCGTCATTGAAAAAGCCTGCGCAGCCTCCATCCATTTTCAAGAACAGACGGTCTTCGAGATAGCAACGGTAACTGAAAAAGAACAAAAGATTGTCTCCGTTTTGGACAAAGGAGTTGATCGAAATGTCATAGCGCAGGGTTTGCCCTTCGTAGGGCAGGTCATCCACAAACGTCAAGGTGCAGTCCAATAGACGATACACCAGATCACCTTTGTTCTGCAAATCAATGCCCAGGTAGGAGATCAGAAGAAGATCGCACTGACCCGATTCAACGGCTACCGCTGAAGGAATTTGTTTGTCTGTGGTGTACCAGGCATCATAAGGAATGTCATATTCCGTTTGCATGGTTGAAGGCTTGAATTCCCCCAATTTCGCCTGCATATCCGTGACCCGACTCACGAGCAGGTAGGGATGCATGGGCAACATCACCCGCCGAGGGTAGCCGTCAATGATTTTGTACTCCGGCCCAAAGACCTTGGCAATCGAACCTGTAGCAAATTCTTCGAGGTCCTCCTGGGAGAACACAATTGTTTTGCCTTTCAGATGTTCACCGCTCTCAAAATTCTGCAACGGAAGTCCGTTTTCTCCTACAGCGGTATGTTTGGTAACTAAGTCTTGATTGGTCAGGGTAGGCATAATAGCGTTCGATTTTGTCAATGGTTCAGTGCGGGCTGGGGGAATGGGGGAAGAAAAGGGAGGGGCTGCTGGAAGAGATGATTCTCTCGGGACAACAACTGATCCTCTGTTCTGATCCACGAAATGATTCACAACAGGAGCGGCGGCATCTGCCAGGACCAACTCTTGTTGGATGATTTTTTTGGGTTGAATATGCTGGAAGCTGCCCTTTTTCTCAGCTTCCGCGAAGAGGTCGAAAATCGGAGTGGCTCCAGGAATGATTTTTTTCAAAAACTGTCTGGGCTGCTGATGCTGTGCCGTTTCAGGGAAAAGGGGGGAAGCATCCAAGGCTAGCCCGTGGCTCATCAACTGGGCCAGGAGGCGCAATATGGATTGGGCATCGCTTTTTCCTTTTTGGTTGATAGATACCGCCAGATGGGGCTTGCCTTTCAAGTTGCTGGAAATCCAGTTGGTGCAGGTGGAGTTAGCACCTAATTCTATGAAGACTCTGGCTCCTGCCTGATACACGGTTTCTACCGTCTGGGGGAAATCCACCTGCTGCGCGCAGACATCTACCGAGTTTTGAGCGATCGCCTGGCTGTCAACCTTGATTCTGGATTGACTGATGCTGGAGAAAAACGCAAGGTTGGGTTGATCTGTGGTGGCAAAATGGTGCATGTCCAGCAAACCGACCTCCTCCTTTTTGCAGAAATCCTGATGAATCACATTCTGGAAGGGAATCTCAATGACCGGACACGCCAATTGTTGGGCGATGTGCTGGCAAGCTGCCTTGTCGCCAGAAATGATCAGCTCCTGCTCGGTATTGATGAAGGTGAGATAGACGTTGGTAGCCTGCGCAACCAACTTCTCTACTTCGTGTCTCGACGCGATCAACACCAGGCTGACCCAACGTGCTTTCGCGTCCTCGCTGGAGATGCCCCAATGTTCGGCCAGCAGCTCCAGATTTCCAGCAAAGCGGTTGTTGAAAATGGGCGACTTCCTGAATTTCTCTGCCCCATTCGGATGCCACACTCCCAACGAATACCACATGCTGCTGCATTCCCCCATGCTATATCCAAAAGCCATGTCAGGCTCCAGTTGGAAGAAGGAACGGAGGACGTGGCTATAATTGGCGGAATAAAACACCCCGGCAGACATCATCGAAATGGCATCATCGTAGAGGTTGGGCGGTAGCTCGTCTGCCCGTTTTGACTTGGGAAACAGATAATCTGACCGCACAAACTGATCGAGCTTCTCTTTGCCGAGTAAGCCTTCATAGCGAGTGAGCAATTCTGGAAACAACTGAAACAAATCTTGCCCCAATCCGGTGTAAGCGGTTGCCGAACCAGGATAGACAAAGGCCACTTTTCCCCCTTGCTGGGCCAGAGGGGTAGGGGTGAAGTAACTGCCATTGGGCGTCTTCAACTCTTTCCCTTCCTGGATAGACCGGGTGATCTGTTTCTGGAAAAACCCAATTTCCCGCACGAGTTCTGCCTGGGTAGAGGCGAGAATGCTCAGGCAGTAGGGGGCCTTTTCTCTGATGCTTTGTTCATAGTAGGCTTTGGCAAGCAGAGGTACATCACAAGCCTCAGTGCTTGCTTGCTCCAGGCTGGACAATTGCGCCAACAATTGAGGCGCGTCTGTTCCCGTAAGGATGAACAAATGGGGGGCCTGACTCTGCAAAAAGGTCTGGGAGGTGGCCCGTTTCTCTGATGCCTCTGCCACCTGAAGGTAAATTCCATGCAGTCCGTGGACACTGGCTCGGCGGGATGTCTGCTCCGTAGCTAGAATCCAGGGCCGTGATTTATTCGGAAAATAATAGGGGCTGTCCTGAAAAGCGGCTTCGTCTTTGGCAGCTTTCCAATTGGGAATCCCAGGAATGAAACAATGATGCACACACAGCACCGTTTTGATCAAAGCCGCCATTCCCGAAGCGGCATAGGTATGCCCAATGTTTGCTTTGACTGATCCTAAGGCAGTTGGATGCTTGGGGGGATGTTGGAACAACCGCTGCTGTTCCGCTTCCTCCTGAGAGGTGATGCCCGTCGCGGCCAACTCCTGATAGCCGACCTCCAGTTGCGCTTCTGCTTGCCCGATTTCCTCGATGAGCGCGTAGGTCTTGGGTTGAGAGGGAGAAGGCTTGGTCAAAACGACTGCTCCTGCGCCTTCCCCCACCAACCAACCATGCTCCCCTTGGTTGAAAGAAAGGCTGGGACTTTCCGCTGAATTGACCTCATGTTGGCGATTTCTCAGGAGCACGTGTTCCAATCCACCAGAAAAATCAACTGCCCCTACCACCACGGCATCCACTTCGCCCTGGGAGAGCATATGTTGAGCGATCTCCAGGGTTTTGAACACCGAGTTTTCTCCACAGGACACCGTAAAGGCAGGACCGGAGAAGTCCCAAAGAGCCGATACCCGACTGGCCATCAAATTGCCAATGTAGCTGGTGAATTCGCTGGGCATCGGCGTTCCTTCCCGGTGATTGAGGCTGTTTTTGCACAACTGCATCAATGCTTCCTCCTGTTCCGGATCTAGCTCAAAACCATGTGCCTCCAGCGCTTCTTTCAATTGCCAGGAGGTGTCCCAACGAGCCAGGATTTGATGGATGGCTAATTCGGTTTCCATCGCAACCAGAACCGCCACGTTTTGCGACTCTTCCAAACCCGCATCTTTGATGGCATTATCTGCGACTTTGAGCAAGAGGGCCTGTTGAGGATGGAGGCGTTCTGCCTCTTTTGGCTGGATTTTGTATCGCAGCAGGTCAATCTCAAAATCGCTGATGTAGGCCCCTTTTGGTGGCTCCCCCTGTTCAAAGCCAAACTGCTGAAGAAGTTCCCGATGTTGCTCAAAGCCTTTCCAGCGGTTGGAGGGAAGATCAATGAAATGTTGTTTGCCCTGATAAATGGTGGTGTAAAAATCATTGAGGGAACTACACGTTCCAAAGTGGGCATCCATCCCAATCACCGCCATCGGCTTCAATT
>JBCCCJ010000211.1:0-7489 GCA_039033615.1 Bacteroidota bacterium | reverse complement strand
CTTCTGAAAAGGTAGGAGTACCTCCAATGCTCCAATCGGTATCTGGCCCCCAATACAAGCGCATATCTGGAATCAGTCCCAAAGGATGGTTATCCCCCAGATCAATCATGTACACCCAGACTCCCATTTCATAGGTTTTGTCCTTATCCACGGAAAAAGTTACGTCTTCTCCATTGTTGTCCCGATGACCGATGATCATGCCTCCAGTAGCGGCCATCTCCACGCGTACACTGCTTCCTCCATCTACCGATTGATCCCCCGTCACATCGAGTTGATATTGATCCCATGGATCGCCCCATTCCAGGTAGGCCCAATTGTCGATGGTTGAGTTTTCAAAGCTGTAGTCATAGCTGGAAAATTACTTCAAGATGTTGACTTTGCTGAACACCAACTCTTCTTCGGAAAACCCAGTAGCGGCCACCCCATCCAGGGAAAACAAACTGCCCGGAACGTAGGAAATCCGGATGATGTCGTCGTTATAAATGGCTTCTCCGGCCAGTCGGATCACAATGACGTTCCCTTCGACCGGATCTAATTCCACAGATTCGACACCAGGCATCCATACATTGCCATCATTTTCAATCGAAACGACAAAATCAGCGAGCTCAATGGTAGAGGCGTCCATTTCCCGGACAAATTCCAGCGCGATGTTGCCTCCCCGATCTGAAATGCGCTCCACCACTACTGGGTCTGTAGAAGGGACCACATGAATCAGATCTGTAAAGGCCAGGGTATCTCCGCCAAAAGGTCGCTTCCGGGAAGCCACCAGGCTCATGTCATACTCACCCAGGAATTTGTATTTCACATCCAGGGTCAGATTTCCTCCCCCCGTAACTTCGGGCGTGCCGCCTTGCATCTCCCACTGGAAACTTTCGGGCTCTCCAACTCCGGTGAACGTATAACGAACGGTCTTACTCGCCGGGACTTCATTCGCCGCCCCGTCAGCCAAGACGATGGCTTCTCCTAGCGTTCCATCGGCATTCAGAATATGCGCCTCCACACTCGCCTTAATGCTATCCAACACGGTCACGATGATGGTGGTATCTAGTTGAGTACCCAGCAAATCGGTACCGGAAAAGGCTTCTTGCGTGAAGGTTTGGCTCAATTTGATTTCATGCTGCCCCACCTTGGTAAAGATGGCCTGAACCACTTCCTCGGTCGAGGATTGATCGTCGTCGCTATCCAAGAGATCCGCGACCCCCGCAGGGAAGGTCCACATCCGGGATTCTACCCCAGCAGAGATGTCCCCAAAGGAAATTTGGCCGTTGATCTGGACCTGATTTTCGAAGTCCATTTCGGAGGTATACACCACCCGATGACTGGCCTCGCTGACTATGACTGGGTCCTTCTGGCAGGCAGAAAGCACCAACAGCAGGATTCCCAGGAAAAGAGAAGAAAAATATGTGAAGAATTTCATGATGCTAGCTAGTTGATCTTGTTATTGGTTTGCACTTCCTGGGTAGGAATGGGCAAGTAATCGTGCTGCGTGGGATTGTAGTTTTGGGTGGCGATGAGGAAATCCGGA
Source organism: Bacteroidota bacterium (assembly GCA_039033615.1). Classification (GTDB taxonomy): domain Bacteria; phylum Bacteroidota; class Bacteroidia; order J057; family J057; genus JBCCCJ01. The sequence continues at coordinate 5,964 of JBCCCJ010000211.1, read as the reverse complement.
CGGATTCTTTCCACGATGAGCAAAGGCTCTACCCCAATCTCATTGATTCCCAGCAGATCGGTATTGGCTTCCCGCCAGATTTCATCCTGCCGCAGGTCCTGGAAAATCTCGGCGGCTTTGCCCCAGCGGACCAAGTCTTTCCAGCGATCCCCTTCAAAGCACAACTCCAGGGGGCGCTCTACCCGCATGAGGTGAGTCAGGAGATTCTCTGCCGTAGCTGGCACCCAGGGTTGTTCGCCTCGTACTTGAATGCTGTGGTGCAGTTGCGGGAAGGTTCCAGCCCGCTCGTCCAGGTACTGCTGCAGGGTCCGCACGCCAGCCCGACTGCGCACTCGGTCGATGAATTCAATCGCCGTATTGACGTCTCCTTTTTCCTCCAATACCGCCTCCGCATACATCAGATACACATCTGCGAGGCGGATATGCCGAAAATTGATGCCCGAGCGGCTGTTGTTGTCCTCGGCTTCCAGGTGGTACCAATTGGTGTACTTTTTCACGTAGGCACTTTGTCCAAATCCCCAGCCGCCACGCTCCCCAATTGGCAAACCGTAGTACATGGTTTCTCCGTTCCGAGGGCAGATGCTGGCGGACATCCGACGGGAGTGTAGGTTTCCATCGTTGATGGGATTATCGAGGTCCACTTCATCATTTACAAACAACTCATGGAGGTAATAGCTCGGCAACAGGGTATTGAACGCCCCAAAGTTAAGCTGTCCCAAGGCAGTTGCGATGGTCGTAGCTTCGGCTCCAGTTTCCCAGGGACTGTCATCCACGGCCGATCCATTTGCGCCGGGGTTCAATTCGGCAGAATAGGCCACCTCGAAGATGGATTCGCTGTTGAATTCCTGCTCATGGGTGAAGTTGTCCATGATGTCTGGCGTCAGTTGGTAGAGGTCAGAATCAATGACTTCCCGGAACAAACTGGCCGCCTCGCTCCAATTTTCGTCATACAAATGCACTTATGCCAACAAGGAGGTAGCCGCTCCCCAGGTAGCCCGCCCGATGTTCTTGTCAGACCAGGTTTCCGGCAAATTGTCCCGAGCAAATTCCAGGTCTGGCAAAATGACTTCCTGGGTAGTTTGCTCAATGGAGGAAAAGGCTTTGTGCAAATCCTCGTCGGTTTCGGCTACTTTGGTGTGCAGGACCGCCCCCCCGTAGGTATGGGCCAGTTGAAAGTAGAAAAAGGCGCGCAAGAAACGGGCTTGGCCTTCGATTTCCGCTTTGGCATTGCCACTGAATAATTCTGGATCAGCCGTTTGACTGAATTGAATGACCTGATTGGCCCGAAAGATCCCCACGTACAACTCATTCCACTTATCGGTCACGTAATAGGTGCCGTCATTGTACGTCAGGTTGCGAAAGGCGGTGGGTCGGTACCAGGATTCGGTCCCACCGATATCGCCTTTGGCCATTTCGTAGATCAAGTTTCCGCCGCTTACCGATTGGAATTGCAAGGCCCCATACACAGTGGTCAAGGCGCTGTTGAATTGCTTTTCCGATTGCCAAAAGGTAGCAGTGGTAATCGCATTGGGGTTTTCCAGTTCCAAAAATTCCTGCTCGTTGCAACCCACTCCCAAGAAGAAGGGCAGCAAAATCAGGGAAAGAATATGTGATGATTTCATTGTGATTCGAGTTGAGGGTTGACTAAAAGCCCACTTGGATGCCCATGATGAACTGACGGGCTACAGGATAATTGCCGCGATCGACGCCGCGCAGGAAGATGCCATCTCCGCCGACTTCTGGATCATAGCCTGTGTAGTCGGTGAAGGTGAAGGGGTTGAGGGCCGAGAAATAGACCCGCGCCCGTTCAAAGCCCAGGGTTTTCAAGGCCGGAATGGTGTAGCCCAGGTTGAGGTTTCTCACCCGGAGGTAACTGCCATCTTCCAGAAAAAAGTTGGAGCGGGCCCGCACATTGTTGTGGAAGGCGTTCTGCCGATCTGTGGGGATGCCAGACTTCACATTCTGCGGAGTCCACATGGAATACTGATCCAGGTGCCGCCCGGAAGTATAGGCGTATAACTTTGCTCCGTTGTAGATTTCTGCGCCATAGGTAGAATAGGTCTGGACGTAGAGATCAAAGCCTTTGTATTCCAAGTTGAATCCGAGGCCAGCTTCAAAATCTGGTTGACCAGAGCCCATATACACCCGATCGCTGTCATTGATCAGGCCGTCCTCGTTTTGATCGACGTAGCGAAGGTCTCCCAATTGCGCTCCCCCATCAATCGCTTTGTAAGCGGCCAATTCTTCTTCGGTGCGGATCAATCCATCGTGCTGGACCAGGAAAAAAGCACCCGCTTCGTAGCCTTCGGCGAGATAGGTGGTGTAGTCGGTATTTTCGCCCCGAGAAACCACCGGACGACCATTGGCATAGCCTCGCTCGATTCCATTCAGGTCGGTAACTTCGTTGATGTTACGGGTAAAGGTGCCGAAGATTTTGTAGCGAAAGCCGCCATCGGTCTGGTTCTGATAAGCCAGGGAGAACTCCATGCCTCGATTGATCATATTTCCAGCATTGGTCACCTTCACATCATACACGCCAATCGCCCGGGGCTGATACACCCCCACCGAAGCTGGCAAGCGTTCCTGCAAGAGCATGTCTTCTTTTGCATTAAGATAGAAGTCTGCGGTGAAATTCAGACGATTGTCCCACAAAACCAGATCCAGACCCAGGTTGGAGGAGACGGTGGTTTCCCACTTGATGTTGGGGTCCACATAGCTCCGCTGAATGGACCCAAAGCTCAGGGCTTCATTTGGTCCAAAGGGATAATTGATGCCCGTGGAAATGACCGGATCAAAGGCGTATGAAGCGATGTTTTGGTTGCCCACTTCTGCCCAACTGGCCCGGATCTTCAGGCCGTTGACCCAATCGAGTTGGAAGAAATTCTCATTGTGAATGTTCCAACCAGCCGATACGCCTTTGAAATCACCATAGCGATTGGCCTCGGAAAATTTGGAGGAACCGTCCCGGCGATAGCTGGCCGAGAGGAGGTAGCGATCGTCATAGTTGTATTGGAGGCGAACCAGTTTCCCGCTGAGAGTACGACGTTCGTCGTTGCTGTAAGGAGCAATGCCTTCCGCGCCTGATCCCAGGGTTTGCAGATCATTGCTGCCATTCTCACTGTAAATGACCCCCGTTCCCAGGGCTTTGTAATCAAACTGCTCATAGGAAACTACCCCCAGCAGGTTGAGGCCATGCTTTCCGAATCGACGATTGTAGGTCAATACGCTCTCAAAGGTCTCTCGTTTGCTGAAGGTAAAATCTTCGTTCAGGAGGGCTTCTTCCCTCGAAGCAGTGGGATTGAAGGAACCATCCCGGTTGTACACCAGATATTGCGGGCGGAAGAATTTGCGCTGATACTCCCAGGAATTCCGTCCCAAATTGACTTTGAAGGTCAAGCCTTTCAGGATTTCATACTGCAGATTCACCGCCATATTGGAGCTGACCGTCTTACGCTCGTCGATGTTGTCCAATTGCTGGGAAAGAAAGCTGTAGAGAATGGCATTCCTGACCGGAATTTCCACGCTATTCTGTCCCACCGGAGTCAGTCCATTCAAGGGCGGCTGCCACGGCATCTGAGCAATGCTGTATTCATACAAGGCCCAGGGTTCTTGTTGCCGCTTTTCTTCGGTAAAACTGATGGTCGTAAATGCCTTGAAGCGGCCTTTCTTGAATTCTCCAGTTACTCGATTGGTCAAGCGGTCGAAGCCAGAATTGACCAGAACGCCATCCTGGTTGAAGTAGGTGGTGTTGACATTGAAAGTCAGGTTGTCCTTGCCTCCACTGATGCCGAGGTTGTAGTTCTGAATGAGGGCATTGTCGTTTTGGACATCTGCGACAAAGTCAGAATCATATTCGAGGGCTCTCTGGTTGAAAAAGAAGATCAGGGGATCTCTTCCCAGGGCTTCCAACTTGACCTCCTCTGCGTACATCTGCTGACGAGCGTTCATCAGCGGGGTACCAGAAGTGATGTTTTGCACTCCGGCGTAGGCATTGAAATCGACCTTCATTTGGCCAGCCGTTCCACGTTTGGTGGTGATCAGGATCACCCCGTTGGAAGCCCGAGTTCCGTAAATGGAAGCGGCAGCCCCATCTTTGAGGATGTCCACCGACTTGATCTGTTCGGGCGCGATGTTGGGATTGCCTTCATAGGGAATGCCGTCCACCACGTAGAGCGGTCCCAAAGCCCCCGCATTGATCGAGCCCAAGCCTCGAATCTGCACGTTAGCGGCATCGCCTGGACGCCCGCTGCTGGCCTGAATGTTGACCCCGGCTACCAAGCCTTGCAGCGAAGCGCCAAGATCCTGGGTAGCGGTTTGGGAGATCAGGTCCTCCCCGACGTTGACCACTGCACCGGTGATTTCTTTTTTCTTTTGTGTCCCGTACCCAACCAGAACCACTTCCTCCAAGCTAGACACTTCGGAAGTCAGTTCAATTACCAAGTTGATGCGGCCGTTGATGGGGACCTCTTGTTTCTGGAAACCATAATAGCTGACCACCAGAATTCCGTCAGAAGGAGCGGTCAGTTGAAAGGTTCCTGTCTCGGAGGCAATGGCTCCGACATCGGAACCCTTCACCACCACAGTTGCGCCAGGTAGGGGGCCATCTTCTCCGGAGACCGTGCCCGACACCGAGATGTTTTGTCCAAAGATGGGATGGAAAGCCAGGAGAATTCCCAGACTTAGCAACCAGCGTTTGGATCGAATGATAGTAGCAATAGCTTGTCCCATAAGGTTCACATATTTAGGGATGAATACTTTCCCTCAATATTGGATTATCTCCGATAGATACCGAAAATTCCATATGAACAAAAAATGAACAAGGCCCCCTCTTTTGCAGAGAAAGCCCTGTTCAGGTCACATGGAGTCAGCGCAACGTTCAGTTTTGCCGCCGATATGTCCAGTTCAATGAAGTTGTAAGCGTCGGGTCAGTTGGCCCTGTTCTCCGATCAATTGCACCAGATACATTCCCTTGGGTAGGTGCTGTAACTGAAGGCTGGTCTTGCTGGCATTCAAAGCCTCCACCTGGATCAGTTTGCCTTGCACGTCCCATAGCCGGAGCTTCACTTCTCCTGCAATCCCCGTGAGTTCCACTTCTACCTTTCCCTCGCTGGGATTGGGGTAGAAACTTACGTCCCAAGCGGTGGGCGATTCAATAGCCGTTGCGGGAAAAATGCTGACCGGGCTTTGCACACAACTGAACAACACACTGTCCACTTCGGCCACTTCGATCCGAACCTGGAGGGAATAATCATTTCCCGGCGCTGGGGCAATTGGACAACTCACCGGAACATCCACCGAGGAAAGGCCCGGCAGGACAGCTACTTCTCCACTCCCTATGACCGTAGAATTGGCGTCCACCAGTTCCATCACCAGGGTCGAAGCATAGCCCGTCGAATAACTGAGCGGAATGTCGTATTCGGTGGCGGAGGCGAATTCATCTTGCAAAAACAAGCAACTGGTGAAAGTGCCAAAGTTGACTTCCACCGTGAGGGTACTGGTGTCTGCCACCTGCCCATTATCAGCACTGGCAATCACTTGCGTGGTCCCTTCCAGGATCCCCTGCACCAATCCGTTGCTGTCGATGCGGACGACGTTGGAATCCAACACGGTCCAGGTGATGCCAGGATCGCTGGCTTGGGCTGGCAAAACGGTCGCTTGCATTTGGAGTTCGGTTGTAGGCCCGAGGGTAAATGTCTCTGGCTCCAGCAGCAGATTCGCAACGGCAATCTCCGGCAGACTATCCACCACCAAGACCAAGGTGCTGTCTTGCCCCCCCCCATCGACGGTCGTAGCGGTAATGAGCGAACTGCCTAGCTGACTGGCTGCCACCATACCGACAGAATTCACGCCAGCCACGCTGCTTGTACCACTGATCCATTGGATCCGATGATCCGTAGCAATCACCGGCTGCACAAAGGCTTGTAGGTCATAGGTCTGACCATGCAGCAGGTATAGGGTGTCAGG
>JBCCCJ010000210.1:0-7493 GCA_039033615.1 Bacteroidota bacterium | reverse complement strand
TCGGCGAGGGGGGCATGGTCATGTGGCCTGTGGCTCGTTGGAGTTGAACCCTTTCCTGAATGGCCCTGTTTTCCCTCGCGAAGGAAAACGACCCGCTTGTCGGTGATAAGAGGTCTTCCCATCACAGATGTCATCCCGACAAAGGAGGGATCTTATGTTGCCACAAAAAAAAGACCTCGTAGGTTTCAAAAACCTACGAGGTCTCTTCGTAATCCTTGTTGTAATAGATTTTTCTCAGAAGTCCCTCCTTGCTACAATTTGCTGATGTTCAGTGCTTAACACTGTTATAAGTCCAACCTAAATCGGACCTATAGGGTTGGGAATAATTCGTAACTATCTGAATGTCAAAGGACTAGTGCAATCCATTTTGCTTGTACTTCTTAAAACCATCATTCTTCCCCACTTTTCCAAATCTGAAAGTCGCTTTTTTGAATAAAGAAATTAGCTTCAAAAACCTTGGCAGTCAATTTATTACGACTATGTTTCAGGCTCCCCTGATTGCCAGTTCATTAGGTCGAGGCCAGGGGCCGCCACAACCATCTTGACCCTGGTTATAATGGAATGGGCGCTTGGCTGGAAAAGGCTCGATTTTTTTCTCCCCACTCTGTTTCCTTCCCCCGATTTTCTCACAAACAAAGCACCTCTAGCTTACCCAATACCACCTCCCAATTCCCTTCCCAACCGGGACAATATATCTGACGAAGCCGAGACTCCATGTGGGCTGATCTGACTTTTCATCGCAGAGCAGTCTGACCTCTCCCCCTCAATACACCAGCAACCTCGGTTCGGTCATCTCCTCCATGGCGTAGCAGATGCCTTCCCTCCCAAAGCCGGAGTCTTTTGCCCCACCATAGGGCATGCTGTCCACCCGAAAGCCGGGGATTTCGTTCATCAAGACCGCGCCGACTTCGAGCTGCTCATGGGCCTGGCGCAGGTGGGCGAGTCGATGGGTGAAGATACCCGCCTGTAAGCCAAAGCGGGAATCGTTGATGGCGGCCAGACCCGCCTCAAAACTGGGAACTGATTCCAGGATGGCAACTGGCCCGAAGACTTCTTCGGCCACCACGTTCATCTCTGGTCGAGTGTCCGTCAAGAGGGTAGGGGCGTAGAGCAAATGGGGTTCGTCCAGCACCTTGCCCCCTAGCAAACAGCTTGCTCCTTCCTCCATCGCCTCTACTACCCAATTCTGTACTCGTTTCAGGTGAACCGCTGCAATCAGCGGCCCGATTCGCACGCTATCATCTGCTGGATCTCCTACCGGAAGTTGTTGGATTTCGGCCAGGAGCAACTCCTGAAAATCAGCTCGAACAGCCTCGTGCACGTAGATGCGCTGGGTAGAAATGCAGATTTGTCCGGCGTAGAGGTAGGCCCCCAGGGCAATTCGTTTGGCGGCTGTGGCCAAATCGGCGCTTTCGTCCACATAGACCGCCGCATTGCCCCCGAGTTCCAGGCAGACCCGTTTTTTGCCTGCCAGGCTTTTCAGCTTCCAGCCCACACCCGGACTTCCGGTAAAAGAGAGCATCTTCAGGCGTTCGTCCCGCACCATCAATTCTGCCTCGGGAATGTCTGCCAACACGACCTGGACCGCGCCTGCTGGCAAATCGGTCTGTTCCACTAGTCGGGCAAAGGCCAAGGCGCTCAGGGGCGCATAGGGAGAAGGCTTTAGCAGGATGGAGCAACCCACGGCCAGGGCGGGCGCGATTTTGTGGAGGGCGAGGTTGAGGGGAAAATTGAAAGGTGAAATCGCCGCGATGGGCCCAATGGGGAATCGACGGGTGAAGGCTTGCCGCCCTTCGCCCGCAGCAAAATCGAGCGGGACCACTTCTCCCCCAAAACGCAAGGCTTCTGCCGCCGCCGTTCGAAGGGTAAGCAGACAGCGCTTGATTTCTCCTCGGGCATACCAGATGGGTTTACCGGCCTCGGCGGCGATCAACTGGGCAAATGCCTCGGCCTGGGCTTCGAGCAAATTGGCTAGTTGTTCCAGGGCCTGAGACTTGCGCTGGGCCGACCAGCTTTTTAGCGCCTGAAATCCTTCGACAGAAGCTTGGATGGCCGCTTCCATTTGTTCGGCGGAGAGGGTGAGGATGTCGGCAAGCAGCTCGCCTGAATACGCATCTTGGATCTGAAGCGTCGTTGAACTGCGTCCCGTCTGCCAGGTTCCGTTCAGAAAATGTTGGTCGGAGAGGAGGAGAGAATCATGCATGGGATCAGGGGGAGGTCATGAGGTGGAAAGGGAAAGCGAGGTGGTGCGACTTTGAAGAAAGACAAAAAAATGATAGGTTGAATCTACGAAGGGACAAAATGGAGTTCAGCAAAAAACAAGCGTACCACCGCTGTGAGATGAAATCTTCCCCTATGATTGATCAAATTATTGGAACATATCTGAGTAATCTGAAAAAGATTACGGCCTCGGTTGGGCCTCCGGTAAGATTCTCCGATCAGACGCTTCAGTCCATGCTGTCTGATATCCTGAAGGGGGCATTACCTGAGTACCCGATCAACGAACGCACGTTTTATCTGGCCTTGAACATCAAAGAAGCTCGTTTCCTTGCTTTTGACGAAAAGGGAACCACCATGCCAGGGGTGAAGCAGGCCTTGGGATTTGAGGAAACCCTGGATTTTGAAAGCTTTCTGCAACGATTCATTCCCAGAGAGATGCTGGTGGATTATTTGTTTTTGGGGAGCGGAGCGTATGAGATCGCATGTGAACCAGCCAATCAAGTCCACATTCAGCAACACATGTTCCAGGAGGACCTCTACCTCTTGAATGCGAAGGGAGAGAAATTCCTCGTACTTCAGACGATTGGCTCGCCCATCAAGGAGACGGCTACTTGACTACTTCGAAAAGTGGTTCTGCAGGCTGGCTAGCACACCAGGGTAGCGGATACCTCGCCTCTCCTAAGAGTGGTGCGCAGGGTTGGCTGACTGCTTAATCCTACAGGGCTGCGGCATGCCGCAGCCCACACTTTCTCACATATTCAACACCTCAAACTCTACCCTTCGATTTTTCTTTCGGCCTGCTTTGCTGGAATTGGGGGCAATGGGACGATACATGCCGTAGCCTTTGACCCGCATGCGGTTTTCCGGAATGCCCCGCTTGACGAGATAGCGACGCACGGCATTGGCACGATTGAGGGAGAGTTGTACTTTTTGAGATTTGTTGCCGGTATTGTCGGTATGGCCGCTGACCAAAATGAGGACGCGTGGGTTCAGGTCCATGAAGGCCACGATTCGCTCGAGCTCTGGTTTGGAGGGGGTGAGGAGGTTCCAGCGTCCGGTATTGAAAAAGACATTTTCCAGAATCAAACTCGAACCGATCCGAATGGCCTCTAGCTGAAAATCCTTGCGGATGCTGGTTTGGCTAATGACCGAATCCATGCGAATGTCCTGCCCGAAGAACATATAGCCTTTGGCGAGGACATTGATGCTCACCATGCCATAGGCGGGCATCAGCAAGACAAAGGAGCCATCTTCCGGGCTGGAAATGGCCATGGAAAGGGAGTCCAGGGTTTTGTTGTCAGTGAGGGTAATGGTGGCTTCAATGGGACGCCCCGTGTCCTTGTCCCGCACCGTGCCGATCATGATGGGGGGCGTAACAAATGGCCGAATCACTCGGTCGGGATCCCCAAAGTTGGTGAGCCAGATATCGCCAACCCCGTGATGACCAGGCAGCGGCACACCATTGGCCCCTTGGATGGAATAGCCGACGCTGATATAGCCCCCACTCGGTACTTCAATCACTTTGTTGAGGACATCTTTCCCGGCATTGCCAATGGTTCTGGCCCAGGTGATGTCGCCCACGGAATCTAGTTTGAGCAAAAATCCATCGTAATAACCTTCATTGAACTGAATGTCGCCTTCGCCAGATCTGGATTTGGTCAGGCCACCGACGACGTAGCCACCATCCAGGGTCGGGGAGATGGAATTGCCCCCGTCTGCTCTGGGACCACCGAGGGTTTGGCTCCATTGTAGCAAGCCAATTTTGTCAATTTTGAACATCCACAGATCGCCCAGACCTTGCTGCCGAATGATATGGCCGTCGTCAGAGAAGGTCGTGCCTGCGAAGACGAGATTCCCCTCACTGTCTTGATAACTATCGTGGATGTCATCATTGCCTGACCCGCCATAGTTGCCTTGCCACAGCATTTCGCCCACCTCATTGATGGAAAATACCCAGACGTCTTTGGCACCCATGGCGTAGGGAATGTCATCTGCGCCAGAATCAGAGGTATTGGTGATGAGGTAGCGGTTGGGTCCGCTTTGGTGAACGGAGCAGACTTTTTCATTTCCCTTTCCTCCATAATGCTGCTCAAAAATCAAGCTCCCGTCTTTCCGAAGGAAGGCCAGCCAGCTATCCAGTCCGCCATGATGCAGCGAACGCATGGCCCCATTCACTGAGCCTGATTCTCCGCCGACCAAAAAATCTCCTTCTTCCGTTTCGATCACGGACGTTCCCTGGTCATCCCCGGTTCCTCCAAAGGTGACACTCCATTCGATTCTGCCCATGCCGTTGAGTTTGACCACCCACACGTCGGTGCCTCCATAGTTGAGAGGGACATCCCCGTCTTGCGAGGTGCTACTCCCCACCATCAAGAATCCCCCGTCTTTGGTGGTAATGAGGTCGTTCAGGGTTTCGTTGCCTGAGCCTCCGAGGGTACTTTTCCAGAAAATCTTCCCCTGGGTCGCATATTTGCAGAGGACGATGTCAGAGCCGTCGCTGTGATTTCGATCTCCAAAGCCGTCTGTGGACCAAACTTCTGAGCCAATGATCAACGTCCCATCTGGTCGGTAGATCAGTTCTTTTCCTTGATCGTAGCCTTTCCCCCCCAGGTACTTTTGCCAAAAAGCGATTTGTCCAAATAGGGGAGTGGTCAACCAAAAAAAGATCAGGTATGCCGAAAGCGAGCGCATAGACAAGGAATATCGGTGAAGGATGGGTCAGAGAAAGGAAATTTGGTGGAGAAGTTGAAGATCGGAGGCATAGAGGTCTTGGCTTCGTTTTTGCCACTGAGCTTGAGTCAACCAGCGGGCATCTGTGATCCCTTCTTCGGTTTGAGGAATCAGGGGTTCATGGCTTGGCCCGATCATGTGATACCAATGGGTCGTTTTGAATATGGGCGTATCGTTCTTGCTAAAGGTGTGATAAGCGGTGCCGATTTTTTTGCCACGGATCACGGTTTTCAATCCCGTTTCTTCCTGGACTTCCCGAACCGCAGTTGCTTTTGGCCCCTCTTTTTTCTCCAAATGCCCTTTCGGGAAGGTCCAATAGCCTCTGCATTGGATGCCAAGTAAGGCTTGATCCTCATTTTTTACCAATCCACCCGCAGCTACCTTTTCTTTGAATTTACCTTTGAATTGCTGGAAAGCGGCCTTCATGTCCTGTTTGTCGGCAAATGTCAGGGAAAGAGATTGGCGGGTAGAGCGCCATGCGTCAGTTTGTTGAAGGGCAAACAACGCTGAGATCCAATCGGGTCGATTTTGCATCAAAATTTGCTTGGGGAAGATCCCTTTTGGAGGCTGCATGCGATGCTGAATGAGCCAGTCGCCGTCGGCTGTGGACCCCTTGGTTTGGCCGGACAAAGAGCCGTTCCAGTCCCACTCCAAGCACAAGTTTAGTGCAAAAATTTTCATACCTTTGCCGACCAATCAAAACCAAAAAGCCGTGTTTGCCAACAAAATAGCAGAGGATTTACTAAAAATCAAAGCGGTGGTTTTCCGCCCAAGTGAGCCTTTTCAGTGGAGTTCTGGTTGGAAGTCTCCCATCTATTGTGACAACCGCCTGACCCTTTCCCACCCGGAAATCAGAGATCGAATTGCCGATGCGTTTGTGAGCCACATCCGAGAGCATTACCCGGACGTGGAAGGAATTGCCGGGGTTGCGACCGGAGCAATTGCTTTGGGGGCCTTGGTCGCTGACCGCATGGACTTGCCGATGGTGTACGTTCGTTCCAAAGCCAAAGGACACGGCATGCAGAAATTGGTAGAAGGTCATCTGAAGGAAGGGGGGAAATACGTGGTGGTAGAAGACTTGATTTCTACCGGACGGAGTAGCGTGCAGGCAGTGAATGCCCTGAAGGAAGAAGGGGGAGTGGTATTGGGAACCATCGCGATCTTCAACTATGGCTTTCCCAAGGCAGAAGAGGCTTTTGCAGCAACTGAGACGCCCTTTCATTCCCTGACGAATTTAGAAGCACTGTTGGCAAAAGCGATTGAGAATGCCTACCTTCGACCCGATGAACAGGTCAACATTCGCGAATGGCAACAAGCCCCAGAAATTTGGCCTGCCTGATCGCAAAACAAAGCCTACCTCATTGAGGTTCTTTTCTGTAAACTGAAACTATCCCATGAGCAACTTCCTCGAAAAACTCCAGCAGGAATCTTTGCAAGACTTCATTGTGGAAGTCAGAGGTCATGCCGGTGAAATGACCATCGAGGTCAAATCTGAGCACATTCATCAGGTGCTGCAAACGCTGAAGAATGAGTACGGCTTTAACTACCTCGCAGACATCTCCGGTAGCGACATGTATACGGACGAAGGGCGTTTTGAGGTCGCGTACAACATCGTCAGCATTCCTCACCAGCAACGCCTGCGAGTGAGTTGCCGAGTCGAAGAAGATACCCCCGCGGTCGATTCTGTGGTAGATGTGTGGTCTGCCGCGGACTGGTTCGAACGCGAGGTATTTGACATGATTGGAATCACTTTCAACAATCACCCGGACCTGCGTCGGATGTTCATGCCCGAAGATTATGAGTGGCACCCCCTCCGCAAAGAGTTTCCTTTGCTAGGGATTCCGGGATCGATTCCTCTGCCGGAGAAAGATCCGCCAAAGCAATACAAATAAGAAATGCTCGGATTGCTTCTTAGAAGCGATCTGGATAAGGCACATAGGGTTTGTACCCAAGTAGGCGTCCAATAGGGGCGCCTAATTTTTTGAGCCACTGTTTGTCGCCGAGGGCAGAACTCTCCTGCTGAACCAGATTTTGGTAGCGTTGGCTGATCACGGCTTCTTGCAGCCAAGGCAGTTTCCCGTTCTTATTGGCTTTGCCTTGGAAGGCCAGCGAAAACATGGTTTCCAGCCACTTTTCAGAATCTAGAGCAGGGGAAAGTTGTAGGGTAAAGCGCAGCTCCTGATCGGGCTGGGCATTGTACCAAGCATGAGCGGTATTGGGGGGAATCTGATAGTATTCTCCTGGACCCAAAATCACTTTTTTTCCTTCCAATGAGACGCACATATAGCCTGATTCGATCATCAGGCTTTCGGTCTGTTTGGGATGCTTGTGTAAGGGAGGCGGGGGAAAACCCGGCCTTGCCAATACAAACAAACAGATTTCTTGTCCTTGTGTCTCTTCAGAAGTCTTTAGAAAGGTAAATTCTTCCCCGCGAAGGGGATTGATCAAACGGTCTCCAGCGTATGCCATAACCAATCTGGATTATCTCGAAAACAGCAAAAAAAGGCCTCGCATGGGTAAGAAAAGGGCAGCAACTATCTAGC
>JBCCCJ010000209.1:0-7493 GCA_039033615.1 Bacteroidota bacterium | reverse complement strand
TCACTAGCGGCGGCTATAATGGCAAATCGATCATATATATCTACCCTGTCTGCTAACCCAGCCATTCCCCAGGTACCAGCGGGAAAAATTTCTGCAGTCTGTTGCCAATAGCCAGAGGCTAGTTGTTTAAAGATAAACCCTGCACCTCGTTTGGTAGAACCAGCAATGGGTTTATGTCCTGGCGCACCAATAATTGCATAAATACCACTTTCGAGATCAAACTTTACTGATGTTCCAAAACCTGCACCAGATTGACGATTTGATGCCGTAAGCTTTTGTATTTGATTCCAATATTTCGCGGGATCCTGAGAAAGGACAAATACCGATCCTGAACTAGATAAATAGCTTCCTTCATTTTGATCAGTATTATCTTGAGGCGCCCCTACAAAAATAGTCTGATTGTCTATATCGGCAGTTATTCCATAACTCACCAAAGCTGAAGAGTCAGGAGAATCTGAAGTTTGAATTTCTTCGTAAGGCTGGGAAAATAGTGAAAGCTGAATAAATATAGCCAACGAAAATAATGTAATTCGGAAGTTTAAGTATCCAGCAAGAAAAGGAAAAGAAGTTTTCATGTATCACTTTATCAATTTCCTACGAAAGGTAAACAATTCGGGAGTGGGATGCTAGTGGGCAAAGGTTACGATTGTTTTTTTTTTTGTTAAATCGCTTGTTTTGGTTTGGCTGTTTGCGATGATATGTGAATATTTGTGTCAATCAAATATTTCAATATTCTAATCAAATAACCATGCAACGACTTCTTGTATGGCTCCTCCTCGGCTGTTGGCCGCTGGGAGCCCTCCTCGCGCAAAGTAATTTTTGCAGTAGCCGGGTAGAATCTACCGATTGTACCCTACCCCCTAAGACCCAATGTTATGGACCGGTCCTTTCGTGTGAGGTTACCAAGCGTTACAGTCAGGACATTGTCCCTTGGCTAAGCACAGATCAGTTCTCCTATCTATCTGTAGGAGGGACCAATTGTGATGATACCTATTTCTTCAACCTCAAAAAATCTTCGGACTCTTTTGAAAGCACCCTAAACGGGGAACGAGCTTTGTGGAATTTTGAGGATAAGATCGCCTTCTTCAAAACCAATCAGAATGGAAATATTCGGATGTTGGCATTCTATGATGAGGATGGTGATCAACAAGCCACTTATCTATTTGACAAATCTGAGTTTTTCATTGGTGCAGGCAGTGGGTTTTCCTATCCAGGGAATTGGACCAGAATTCCCTCTGAAGTGCGCTGGCATCCGACTGAAAATTCCCTGATGTATCCTCGTCAATTGATTGACAGTACCGCAGGCAATGCAACCACGGACGGACAGTTGGTCAAACGTCCCATCAACCCTGCTACCTTTGCCTTGGGAACTGCTACGCCTTTGTTCACTTTTTCCGGCTACACCATTAGTAGTAATGCCGCAGGCTATAAAATTGCGGGAGGAGATGGCAACGATGTGAATGGGGGCCGTTTTTTGCTGTCTCTCCGAGAGATCAGTAACCCCACGGCCGATGAGCGATTCGTGGTCTATGATTTTGCCAAAGATTCGCTGGTTCAACCCATCATTGACCCTGTCAATGGCACCTATTCAGAAGTATTTTATGGCGAAAATGACCTGGATTCTGCCTTGTTTGATTTGCCCTTGCACCGCTTTGACTATGCGACTGTTTCGGCTAGCGGGCTATTGATTGTGGGGCGATATACCAAGCCTAGTACCCCTGGGTCGACCAGCGATAGCACCGAGGGCATACGGATTTTTGATTTGAGTGGGAATGTAATCGAACGAGTCATAGATACTGCCAACCAAGTGCTCACAGACCGCTTGATGTACAATGGAACCGGGCATTTGGAGGTAGGGTTCTTTCGTGACGGTGGGGTGATTCGAGAATGTGTCATTGCTAAGGCAACTAATGGGCTAATTGATAACACAGAGGACGATGAAATAAATAATTTCATAGAGACTAATCCCTTCCTCCCTGGTTCAATTCGAAAAGGAGATATCATAGCCATCTATTGGGAAATCACCACTAATGGGGGAGAATTACAGCACAAAGCAATCGCGAAAAAGATTCTGGATTGGGATCCTTTGGCAAACGCTAATTTCAGCGGCGACCAATACAGCATTGCCAACAATGTGCAAACGACCCAAAGTTCTTTATTTTCCTCCTTCACAGGTCTTGGCTCATATCCCTTTCGGGCTCTGTTAGCGAGTAAACCTGTTCATCCCGACTCAGTCAGCACCTGGCACAGGTACTACGGCGAAATCATCGAATTGAGTTTGGACGCTTCAGACCCAGTCCCTCGCCGGATCTTGCATCACCGAATTACCTGGGAAGACACCGCGCGCTACCAGCCTGAAGCCTATTTCAGCCGCAACGGAGACAAGTTTTTCTTCAATTCGCATCTAGGGTATGATACGGTTGGGGGATTTGAATTGGAGCAAGACCTCTACTTTGTAGCGCTTCCTCTGCGCACCTGCAAATCCGTGCGTGACGGCGTTGCTCCACCGCTGCGGATGCCAGCATCAGATGATCTCCCGCCCTCCTTCACCCTCTATCCCAATCCCCTCCATTCCGGTGGCAAACTCTGGCTGGAAGCCGATGCGGCCCCTCTCGAAACCGCTTCGGCCAGCCTGCGCCTCATCAGTCTGGATGGTCGCAGAATCGGGCTCTGGCAAGGACCAGTAGAACCAGGAAAACGGATTCAGACCCTTCTGCCAGAAGTCTCCGCTGGGATTTACGTGTTGGAATTGGTGGATCACCTGAGCAATCGGCGATTGTATCAGGAGAAGGTGCTGGTGCGCTAGCATTTTTCAGCCCTCACAAGGGTTGACAACCCTTGTGAGGGATCTTACCGATACATCGCCGCCTCCACATTCAGCACATTCATTGCCACCTGCGTCATCGCCGCAAGAGTAGGCGCAGGAAACTCTGAAGAAGCCTCCGATTCTCCAACCAAAAGGAGCGCATTGGCAGCGGCTTGGTCTTGCTGGTATTTTTTCAGACTGCGCTCAAATTGTCGCTGGAAGATGGTTACCTCCGCCTGATTGGGGAGTTGGCTGGTGCAGCTGAGGTAGCCCCAGCGGATTTGTTCGGATAAGCCTTCCTGAGTAAGCATCCGCTCTGCCAATTTCCTCGCAGCTTCCACAAATTGAGGGTCGTTGAGACTGACCAGCGCTTGCAGGGGGGTTTGGGTTTCTTGCCGCTGCACCACACAATAGGCCCGGGTAGGCGCGTCCAGGGTATTCATGCTGGGAGGGGGAATGGTGCGTTTCCAGAAGGTGTAGATGCTTCGGCGATAGAGGTCTTCTCCAGTGCCTTGTTCGTAGCCTCCGCTCATGCGGTTGAAGTCCCACAAACCAGCTGGCTGATAAGGTTTGACGGGCTCTCCGCCTAGTTTGGGCACCAATAATCCGCTCACAGATAGGGCTTGGTCGCGCAACATCTCCCCGCTAAGTCGTTTCTTTGGCCCCCGGGCCACCCAGATGTTATCGGGATCGGTCTCCAGCAGTTGGGGAGAGGAATGAGCCGATTGGCGATAAGCCTGACTCATGACGATCTGCTTGATCAGTGCCTTGACATCCCAGCCTGATTGCTGGAAGGAAGTTGCCAGATGATCCAATAAGGCTGGATGACTCGGCAATTCGCCCTGACTCCCAAAATCCTCGGGAGTAGCTACCAACCCCCGGCCAAAGAAGCGCAACCAGAATTGATTGACCGCTACTCTGGCGGTAAGGGGGTGATCCTCATGAAACAGCCATGTTGCCAAGCCTAGCCGATTTCGGGGCAACTCCTCCGGCCAGGGAAGAATACTCTCGGGACTGGCAGGCTGCACTTCCTCGCCAGGTGCATCATATACGCCTCGGTTCAAGATATAGGTGGGCCGTGGGTTCTTTCGGTCATCCATGACCATGATTT
This sequence comes from Bacteroidota bacterium, assembly GCA_039033615.1. Classification (GTDB taxonomy): domain Bacteria; phylum Bacteroidota; class Bacteroidia; order J057; family J057; genus JBCCCJ01. The sequence goes on along the minus strand of JBCCCJ010000209.1, from coordinate 3,576 downwards.
CGGCAATGAATTCGGTTTGCAAGACCTCGGCCATTCGGGCTTGCGTCAAGCTGTCCCAGAGCACCTGATACTGCTCGTCATAGAGGGCCATGAGGGTAGGGAGAATCGTCTCCGGGGCGGTTTCGGTAGGAAAGCTAGGGGCAATTTCTTCCATCATCCAGCCTATTTCTGCTTCACTCAAGGCTCGATCAAAAACCTTGATTTCATCCACGAAGCCATCCGTGAAGCCTTTGCCGCGCCAGCGACCGCCAATTTTGAGCATGGTAGCAATGCCTTCCTGCCCCGGCTCTTTGCCGTGAAACACCATGTCCTTGACCAGATGATCTCGCAGGATGTTCATTTCTATGGCCTTTCCATCCAGAAATAATTGGACGCCTGCTGATCGGGAAGAACCATCATAGGCCAATGCCAGGTGGGTCCATTCATTTCGGGGGACTGCCTGAATAGAGCGGAGATGAAGCGATTGGTGGGGAAAATCGTGCGCCAGAATGACCTCGAAATGATCTTCCTTGACCGATACCTGATAGCCTTTGAAGGTATATAAGGCAGATCCTTTGTTGGCGTGGAAAATGACCCCTTCCTCCACCTTGGCAGGTACTTGTACCCACATGCCAATCGTGAAGGGTTCCGCCCTGCTGAAGCGCCCGACCTCGGGAAAGGTCAGGGCATCATCGCCATTGAGTTGGAGCGCCTTCCCTACCTTACCGGGAACTACCTGCGGTTTATTTTGGGCAGGAGCACTGGAGGCTGGGTCGATGATCTTGCCTGGCCGGGAGAAATTCACCGCATTGTCAAGGTGGGAAATCCGAACCCTCTCCAAGGGAAAATGGGCGACGAGGCCGGGCGGTTGAGTCCCCAATCGGGTGGCTTGATGACGATTTAGCCAGCTTTCTACCTCTTTGAGTTGAGAGTCTGTATATGCTTGCAATTGGGCTTCCTGATCCTGAACTGCTGCCAGCAATTGGGTCCGCTCTCGTTCCTGAACAGAATCTGTTAGCAACAGGGTGGGCCCAGGCATATCGCTGAAATTCCAGGTGATCTGCCCGGCTTCATCCACCTGATTGAAGAAGGCGAACAACTGATAAAACTCTTGTTGACTCAAGGGATCATATTTGTGGTCGTGGCAGCGGGCACAGCCTACGGTCAATCCCATAAAGGCAGTTCCCAAGGTCTGCGTCCGATCCGCCACATATTCCACCCGGAATTCTTCTTGCACGATTCCCCCCTCAGCATTTTGGGGATGGTTTCGGTTAAAGCCAGTGGCCAAAATCTGCTCCTGGGTGGCGTCTGGATAGAGGTCTCCGGCGAGCTGCCAACTGACAAACTGATCGTAGGGCATATTTTCATTGAAGGCCTCCACCACCCAATCCCGCCAGGGCCAATGGGGGCGATAAGCATCAGCCTGATACCCATGCGTATCGGAGTAGCGCGCCAGGTCCAGCCAATGGACGGCCTGCTGTTCTCCAAAATGAGCCGAAGCCAGCAAACGATCTACCGCTTGTTCATATGCCTCGGGAGAATCATCTGCCAGAAACCGCTGAATTTCTGAGGGAGTGGGGGGCAATCCGGTCAAGTCAAAACTCAAGCGCCGCAGTTGGGTCGCTTTGTCCGCAGGAGGAGCAGGAGAAAGTCCCTGTTGCTCCATTTGCCGGAAAAGGAAGCGATCTATTTCGGTTTGGGACCAAAGGGAATCAGCCTGCTCGGGAACTGTAGGAGCTACTGGTGAAAGGAAGGCCCAATGGGCTTGCCAGGGTGCGCCCCCATCTATCCAACGACGAAGCAATTCGATCTCTGTTTTCGATAGGCTGAGGTGAGATTCAGGGGGGGGCATCAATTCCTCGGGATCGTTGCTGACAATGCGGCGAAACAATTCACTGCGATTGGCCTTTCCGGGGATGATGGCAAAGCGCTTACCCGCAGAGTCCAAGGCGGCAAAGGCTCCTTCTTCCGTATCCAGGCGCAGGTTGGCCTCCCGAGAACCCGCATCCGGCCCGTGACAGGCCCAGCAGCGATCTGACAAGATGGGACGAATGTGTTGATTGAAAACAATGGGGCCTTCCCCCAATTCGGGCGGGAGAGTTGCGGTACTGCTTTGGCATTGCAGCAGCAAGCCCAACGCAAGTATGGCCAAAACAGGAAGGACAAAACGAACCATAGATCCACCAATTTCTGATAAGGAAAGCTACACAACTTCGCCCACATTCTCTGCCTGTAGTCCCCCTCGCTTTTGGGCAATCCTATGAAAGAGGGTATTTTTCCGGCATGACGCGAATGATCAGACTGGCTTGGCTGGGATTGATGCTCCTCTGGGTGCTGGGAGGAAGCATATGGGCGCAGGAATTGCCCTTTGAAAACAGTCAATTTTCGATGGTGCAGGGCCTGGAAGTTCACCATCGAGCGTGGCGACCTAAAGGGGAGATTCAAGGAAATGTGCTGCTGGTCCACGGCTTTTGTGGCTCGACCTTTAGCTGGCGGATGATCATTGATAGTTTATTGGCAGAGGGATTCCTGGTGCGGGCGGTGGATCTGCCCCCCTTTGGCTACAGCGACCGAAGCCCCAAGGTGAATCATTCGCCTTCTTTTCAGGCGGACCTATTGTGGAGCCTGATGGATGACTTGGATTCTTTGCCTCGGCCCTGGCACCTGATGGGGCACAGCATGGGGGGAGCGGTGGTTGGTGCGATGGCAGCGCGGCGAAATTGGCAAACCCAACGTGTGGTATTTGTCGATGGAGTCGTTCGCTCGGTGGGCAAAGGCCCCAAGTGGTGGTTTCGTTGGCTGGTAGGTTCCAAAGAAGCCCGTGGCATCGCCAATGCCGTAGGGAAGCGCTACTTCTTCCACTTCAACCGAATCGAAAACATTCTGACCGATGCCTATGCCCAACCTCCTGATTCCGCTGCGGTATGGGGCTATTTGGAACCGCTGAAGCTTCGTGGAACTGCTGGTGGGGTGTTTGATTTGTTTGCGCAGGTAGAACAAACCTTCGCTCACGAAGCGGCGGACATTCAAGTGCCGATATTCATCATCTGGGGCGATCAAGACACTTGGGTACCCGTCGAAGCTGGACAACAACTCCACCAGCAAATGCCCGAGAGTGAAATGGTGGTGATCCCCGGTGCGGGCCACTGCCCCATGGAAACTCACGTGGCGGAGTTTTGGCGTCCCGTGAAGGAATTTTTGTTGGGAAAGCTATGATCGAGCCACGAATGTTCGAATTTCCACCGCAAAGAACCATTCGAGCCCGTTCGCCAAGTAACTCAATAAGTCCCTACTCTCCCAAATTCGACAATTCGTGGCTGACTGCATACAGCCTTTTCAAGGTTGCCACGAATTTTCGAATTGCCGCCGCGCTAGCCTTTTTTGAGAGCTTGGGTGCTAGCAGTGAATTACCCGAATTCCTACTTGTTAGCTCATCTCTTGTTCATTCGACAATTCGTGGCTAACCTAAAGCGCATCCAGATTTTGCCACGAATCTCCGAATTACTACCGCAGAAGAACATTCGTGTCTGTTCGCCAAGCAACTCAACCAGCCTCTACTCTGCCAAATTCGACAATTCGTGGCTAACCTAAAACGCC
>JBCCCJ010000208.1:0-7497 GCA_039033615.1 Bacteroidota bacterium | reverse complement strand
GGCTAGCCAATTTTCAAATGCTTGTTAGTCAGCAAGTTGAAGGGTGAACAAGTCTAATAGGAAGATCGCAACAATCCCTCCTGATACATTCATTTTTTGCACTATCCCCCATTCCTGGAAGTTGGGGACGGAAATTTCTTTTTCAGGGATGGCAACGGGCAATCCTTTGCCCGAAGTTCAGACTTATAGATTGAAGATATATTCAACTACTTTCATACAATGAAAACATCATCTGATGTTTAGAGGGCTTCTTTCCATTTCCTTTTCTTGTACACTAACAGTCTAGCTACTATGAACAGACTCTTACCTAAACCAATCTGGTCGCAAATGCGCAGATGGGCAAGTTTTCTTTGCCTAACGCTTTTGGGGCTAGGGGTCATGAGTTCTTCGGCTTTTGCTCAAAATCGAACCATAACGGGCAAAATCACGGATTCTAACTCCGGAGATCCAATTCCTGGAGTAACCGTCATCGTCCAGGGTACCAACACTGGTGCACTCACAGATGATACAGGGAATTACAGTGTTCCGGTAACCACTGCTAATCCTACCTTAATTTTCTCCTTCATTGGCTTTCAGCGTCAAGAAATTGTCGTTGGTAGCAAAACTACCATCAACGTTTCTATGGCATCCGAAGATGTAACCATGGACGACGTTGTCATTACTGCCCTTGGGGTAGCCAGAGAAACCAAATCTCTGGGGTATTCCGTTACCGAAGTAGATGGAGATGAACTCACTGAAGCTCGTGAGCTGAACGTGATCAACTCCCTTTCTGGTAAGGTTGCAGGGGTAAACATCAACCAAACCGCCGGTGGTCCTGGTGCTTCTACTCGGGTCATCATCCGCGGCAACTCATCTTTGGCTGGAAACAACCAACCACTTTATGTAGTAGATGGTATTCCCATGGACAACTCCAACCTCGGTTCCGCTGGAATGTGGGGTGGAAAAGACCTGGGAGACGGTATTTCCAGCATCAATCCGGATGACATCGAAACCATTTCTGTATTGAAAGGTCCTTCTGCGACTGCTCTGTACGGTACCCGTGCTCAGAATGGAGTCATCTTGATTACGACCAAGAAAGGAACTGCTCGTCAGGGACTTGGGGTAGAAATCAACTCTAACTATGTAGTAGAGCAGCCGCTGGTAAATGCGTATGATGAGTTTCAGCAGGTGTATGGTTCTGGTGCCAGAGGAATGGCCCCTTCCAACATCGATGAAGCCATCGACTGGGCAAGAACCAGTTGGGGAGCGAAAATGGACGGCCAAAATGTCGTCAACTGGGATGGTGTGGAGCGTCCGTATACGCCTCACCCAAATAACCTGAGTGATTTCTACAACAACGGTCAGACCTTCACCAATACGGTGGCGCTTACCGGAGGAAATGAAACTGCGACGTTCCGCTTCTCTATGTCCGACCTCCGCAACGAAGGTTTGGTACCAGAAAGCGGTCTGAACCGGAACACTTTCACCTTGCGTGGTTCTTCTCGCATGGGCAAATTGTCTACCGATGTGAAGATCAACTACGTACGGGAGCATGCGATCAACCGCCCTTCTCTTTCTGATACGCCAGAAAACCCAGGTCTGGTATTGAAAGAACTGGCTTCCAGCATTGATCAGGCTACTTTGCAAGACTATCAATACGATCCGAACAATACTGTTGCCAAGTTTGACGACCTCAAAACTCGTAAGATTTGGAACAGCAGTATTTTCCGAAGCAATCCTTATTGGGGCGTGTATGAGCAAACCAACGAAGATTTCAAAGATCGTCTGATTGGGTTCGCTACCCTGCGTTATGACATCACCGACTGGTTGGCCATCCAGGGACGTTTCGGCACGGATTACTACACCTTCCGTCAGACAGACATCGACGGATACGGTACCAGCTACGTACCCTTGGGTCGGATGAGTGAAAGAGAATGGAGAATCCGCGAAAACAACGCTGACGTTCTGATCATGTTGAACTACGACTTCGGCGATATCTCTGTCTCCGGCAACTTGGGTGGAAACGCCATGTCCCAGCACCGGGAAAACTTCAGTCTGAGTGGAAATGACTTCAACATTCCTGATCTCCAGACGGTTGGAAACACTGGTCGTCAAAACTTTGGATATGGGATCAGCGAGAAGAAAATCAATTCTCTCTACGGTTCCGCCCAGATCGGCTATCGCGATTACCTCTACCTGGATTTGACTGCACGGAACGACTGGTCTTCCACCCTTCCTGAAGAGAACCGCTCCTATTTCTATCCTTCGGCAAGTTTGAGCTTTGTGTTCAGCGATGCCTTTAACTTGACTTCCAACGCCTTGTCCTTTGGGAAATTGCGGGCTTCTTATGCCCAAGTTGGCGGGGACACCGATCCTTACCAACTAGATTTGACCTACCAAATCGTGGGACAGAACTTCATGGGCAATCCGCAAGGACAAATCGCTCAAGGAAGAATTCCGGCAGCTGGATTGGTGCCCACTTTGACCAATTCTACCGAATTTGGCTTGGACGTACGTTTTTTCCAAAACCGCTTGGGCGTAGATTTTGCCTACTATGACATGCGAACTAGCAACCAGATTTTGGCTACCACCATTTCTGGGACTTCTGGCTATGGTTCTGTAACCGTGAATGCCGGAGAAATTCGCAACAGTGGGGTAGAGTTATTGGTAACTGGTTCACCGGTACAGTCCAAAAACAGTGGTGGTTTCAACTGGGACATTGCCTTCAACTTTGCTAGAAACCGCAATGAAGTAATTTCCTTGGATAGCGCAGGACAACTACCATTCCTCCGCTTGGGAGAATCCCGTCAGCGAAACGCATGGATTGACGCCATTCCCGGTGAGGCCTATGGTGCCATTGTCGGGAAAGACTATGCCAGAGATGCACAAGGTCGGGTAATTCACGATGCGGAAGGATATCCTTTGGCTTCTGACACCCTTTCTACCCTAGGCATTGGCGTTCCTTCCTGGACCGCTGGTATCACCAATACCTTCACTTTCAAAGGTTTCACTTTGAGTGCATTGGTTGACATCCGCTGGGGGGGACAACTTCACTCCATGACCAACTTGCAGGCGTACTCTCAGGGTCGTCATATCAACACCCTCGAAGGACGGGAAGAATGGTATGCAGGAACAGGTGGATATGTTGGCGAAGGCGTCACTGAGTCTGGAGAAGCCAACAATGTGACCACTGATCCACAGGAATACTTCAGCCGGGTAGCTACCAATATCGTTTCCGAATTCATTTACGATGCGGACTTTGCGAAGCTCCGTCAGTTGACTTTCGGCTACACCATTCCACGTTCTAAATTGGCTGGTACCTTCATCCAGGGATTGAACATCTCTTTTGTAGGCCGTAACCTCGCCATCCTGCACAAGAAGGTGCCTAACGTGGATCCAGAATCCAACTACAACAACGGAAACGCACAAGGATTTGAGTACGGAACCATCCCTATGCCTCGTAGCTTTGGTTTCAACATCAACCTGAAGTTGTAATCTTCCTTTTGATCATTTCTAACACAGAAATACATGAAATTCATTCATCAATTAAAGCTAGTTCTGCTTGCAGGAGTAGTGCTGATTGGAGCGAGTAGCTGCGACAATGGGTTCACTGAACTCAATGTCAATCCTACCCAAGCAGCGGAAATGGATCCGGCTTTTCAATTGACCCGGGTCGAAGTGACCATGTCCAACAGCCGATATGAGTACTGGCGGGCCCAGTTCATCTACACCTCTTGTATCATTCAGCACAATGCCAGTATTTTCTCTTACTGGAGTGGAGATAAGTACAACTTGATTGATTCTTATTCTTCTGCTTTGTGGGACCGTACCTGGGGTCGTGAAGTCAAAAACCTCGTGGATTTGATGGAGCGTACCAAGGAAGATCCAGATCAGGTCAACTACAATGCCGCTGCTACCGTGCTGTGGGTATATGTGATGGCTCGGATGACGGATTTGTACGGAGATATGCCTTATTCTGAAGCGGGTCGTGGTTTCATAGATGGCATTCTTTTCCCTGCGTATGACTCTCAGGCAGACATCTATAATGACATGCTGGCGAAACTGGCTGAAGCTTCCGGCAAATTTGACGCTAGCAAAGCCATGACTGGTGATGTATTGCTCGGCAATGATGTGGCCAAGTGGCAGAAGTTCGCAAACTCTTTGCGCCTTCGCTTGGGCATGCGCCTCTCCGAGGTAGATGCTGGCAAAGCAGAAACAGAAGTCCGTGCTGCCATCGCTGGTGGGGTCATGGAAAGCAACGACGACGAAGTGGTGATGTTCCACTCTTCTTTGGAGCAGAATGGTAACTCTCAGGTGATGCAAGCGGATGACAACTTCCGTTTGTCTGAAACCTTGATCAACCACCTCCAAGCTACCGGAGATCCACGCATGATGGTATGGGGCATGGTCTATGACGCTGACGGTACCCCCAATGCCGATCCTGCAGCCTTCATTGGTCTACCTAATGGAACCAACTCTGAGGATTTGGAAGACGGACAGTACGACACCTACGTTCGCCACAACCGTTCTACCATCAAGGACGTAACCGCTCCTTACTTCCACCAGATGTATGCTGAAGTAGAATTCCTTCTCGCTGAAGCTGCAGTACGCGGCTGGGGTGCTGAAGATGCGGCTGGTCACTTTGCTGCGGCTCTGCGTGCCGGATGTGAAGCTGCCAAGAAATATCCTATGGCAGTGGTTGACGATGCGGCTATCGATGATTTTGTTGCCAATAATCCATTGGATGCAAGCTCTACCGAAGCTTCTTTGGAGCACATTGCCAATGAGTACTGGGTAGCTCACTACCTAGATGGAATGGAAGCATTTGCCAACTGGCGACGGACTGGATACCCAGACCTGACTCCAGTAGATGACCCAATTGGCACCACCGGCGGTACCATTCCTCGTCGTCTGTACTATCCACCAAATGAGCAGGCCAACAATACTGCAAACTTTGAAGATGCAGTGAGCCGTCAGTTTGGAGGTACCAATGACTTGACTGGACGTGTCTGGTGGGATGTTCAATAGGCATTCTTCCAAAAATTCACGAAATTACGCAAGCGGGGCAGGTTTTTACCTGCCTTGCTTGTTCTTATTGTATATCTAACCTTTGTCCTCATGAATTTCAATTTGTTAACTAGCTTCCGTTTCACGTTGATCGTTCTCCTGGGACTCCTTTGGATCAGTGCTTCAGCTCCCCATGCTGCGGATTGTGAAGTTCTGGTAGAAAGCATTCAGGGAACTTATGAAGGAGACTGCAAGAAAGGCATGGCTCACGGAACGGGAAAAGCAGTGGGAACCGACACCTATGAAGGAGCCTTTAAAAAAGGCTCCCCCAATGGAGAAGGCACCTACACCTGGGCCAATGGCGATATCTATGAAGGGGAGTTCAAGCGGGGAGTCAAAGAAGGCCAAGGCCTGATGACTTTTGCCAGTGGACAGCCTCCTTTGAAAGGCTACTGGATTGATGATGAATACATCGGTACCGATAAGACCCCGTATAAAGTCATCAACAAAACGGTATCTGCCAATCGGGTGAGCTTCCGTCGGCTCGATTCCGAACCCAATCAAATTCAATTCAAGTTCACTCGTTTGGGAAAGCCAGTAAAGGTTCGCAACCTAAGCATTCAAGGGAGCTACGGGGTGATCATGAATGAAACCGAATTCTTTTATACCGTCAAAGTTCACTCCTTCCCTATGCAAGGGGGCATGAATTTCAGTGCGATGAACCAGCGCGACGTTGGCGGTGGTGGTGGGGGAGATTTTGTTGACGGAAATATGGAATTTTCCATCAACCAGTCTGGTAACTGGGAAGTTACCATTGAAGTTCAACCAGAATGAGCGAATTCTTTGGCTCTACTGAGTAGAGGCAACTAACAACATCCCAGGATGCTCCTTGCAAAAGGAATCCTGGGATGTTTGTTTGGTAGGGAGTACCTACGCCAGAGAACTGAGAGCCTATTTCCCGTTCTGCGAGCGATTGGGTGCTCGGGTAGCTAAGAGCCGCAGTTGGTCATCATTGCATGCCACGACAATCCAGCGGGAACCATCAGGTCGGTTGAGGCTGACCATGTCTTTTACGTCATAAGGCAGCATTACTCCACTTTCCTTGGAGGGCATCACCTGCCAACCTTCCGCTAGGTTTCCTTTCATTAGCAAACCTACTCCTGCATCATTGCGCGGCGTTTCTACTTCAGAGGTATATAAATTCCCCGCGATCAGCAGTTCTAGTTGACCGTCCTGATCAAAGTCTTCGGCCAGGCTCACGTTGATAGAAGAAACCTGGGCTTCGTTTGGCAGGGGGCGAACTGCGAACCCACCATCTGCCTTGGGTTGTAAACACACCGAGGCAAAGGTTTCGGCCTGATATTGCAGGGAAGTATTGAGCTTGCGTTCCCCATAGATGCTTTCCAAATCTGAGTCTGCAAACAAATCATAGGTGGGAAATTTTTTCTTCAGCATGGGCACTTGCTGAGAGGAACAAGAACGACCTCGGAGCGGAAATTTCTCCCCAAAATTGTAGTAGCTCAACACGATGTCTTTGGTGCCGTTGTTGTCAAAGTCGTTGTAAAATACCTCAAAGGGTTCTGTTTCGCTGCTTTGATATTTGTAGTTCTGGCCCAGGTTACCCGCGACGTATTCATCTTTGCCATCCCCATCCAAATCCTGCGCCAATAGGCTGTACCACCAACCATTGGTTTGATCCAGGCCATCCACGGCTACCTTTGTAAAACGCTGGTCGGCTTGTTGTTCGAACAGGGTGATGGGCATCCATTCGCCCACGATCATCAAATCCAATAACCCATCCTGGTTGTAGTCCGTCCACTGCGCATCTGTCACCAACCCCAACGGCAAAAAATCCGGGGCCCAACTTTCTGTAACGTCCCGAAAGCGGCCTCCTTCATTGAGCAAGATTCGGCTGTTAGCAGGCTCAGGATAAGACCAAGGGAGGTGTCTTCCCCCTACAAACAAATCCAAATCTCCATCCTGATCAATGTCCGCAGGCCGCACACAACTCCCACTGTCATAACAGGAAGGCAGGGCTTCTATATTTCGGGAAAGGTTCCCTTTTCCATCATTGATATACAAGCGATCCTGATACAAACCTGAATTGGGTTTCAAGGCATTCCCACCTGAAACGACATACAGGTCGAGGTCCCCATCTCCGTCTGCATCAAATAGTTCTGCATCCAAATCCTCGAACACACGGTCTTCTTCGAGAATCGGTTGGGGCATTGGCACAAAGCCTTCTGCCTGCTGGAGATATACCGCCCCTGCCTGACCCATACCTCCCCCAATCATGAAATCTTCCCAGCCATCTCCGTTGAGATCTCCCTTCGTCAGAGCAGGCCCAAATTGGGACATTTTATGGGGCAGGAGGACCTGTTTCTGATAATCATCAAAGCCATTCTCCCGGTGCTGAAAAGGTGCATCCAGGGGTCCAGCACAGTATCGTCCTCGAGAAGTCGGGGGCGCGTTTTCTCGAAGGGCGGGCACGCCCTCCTCTCGTTTACTTCC
>JBCCCJ010000207.1:0-7507 GCA_039033615.1 Bacteroidota bacterium | reverse complement strand
GCTACCGGATTTACGATCTTCTTTGGCCTCTTTTTGATTCTGGCCTATTATACCTTCGCGGCGAATGGAGCTCCCGTTAGAAAAACTCCATCTGCTTCTTCAGATATGGCTCCACAGGCCTAATCAAAGTTATCTCAAGCTAATTTTGCGAACCGCCTGGCCCGTAGCACGCTGCAAGTGGAGGTAGTACATCCCCTTTGGATACATGCTGAGGTCAAGTCGAATGTTTGTTCCTACCTCCTGGCTTTTCCAGACCATTCTACCCCGTACATCGAGTAGCTGCAATCGAATCGGATCTGCTTGGTCTCGCTGGAGTTCAAGATATCCAGTGGTGGGATTGGGAAAAAGGACAATGTCAGCGAGCGGTTCTTCCCGACTGGCGGCGAGATCATCACAGACAATGTTCCAACTCATGTCCTCGGTCACTTCCACCGTGTCCCGAACCAATTGTCCATTGCAGCGATAGGAAATTTCATAAGTTCCTTTGAAGGCTCGCACTTGCGCTTGCCCACTGGCGTTGGAAACAAGGGATTCTTGGGTCCACCATTGATCAAAAACCAAATTCACGAAGGTATCCCGGGACATGGTCGGCGTCCAATCCAGGCGATACAGATTCGTGCCGGAATTCAACCAAGTTGCGCCGTCCCAGAAGTTCCAAAACAAGAAACCGTCCACGCTTGGATGACTGAAGGAGGCGGTGAGATAATCCCGCAGATAGGTCGCACCCAGGGATTCATCTACAAAGCTGGGCAAATCGAATTCTGTGATCTTGGCTTTGAGGCCGAAGGTGGTGTGAAAGTCATCCAGGGTATTCAAGACGGAAGGAATGCCGTTGGGAAAGCCGCCGATGTGCGACTGAAAGCCAATGCCTTCTAATTCTACCCCCGCGTCCACCAATTCCTGAATCTTACTCTTCCAGCCTTCATATTGAGGACTGCCCGCTTCCTGTTGGAGGGATAAGGTGATGAAATCATTGATCCACATCCCGGTGGTAGAGTCGCTTTCCCGTACGTTTTCGAATACCTCGGCAAAGAACTCCCGCCCGGTTGGATAGCCCGGCGTTCCCTGGAAAGCCGTTTCGATATCGGTATTGGTCATCACTTCATTGAGCACGTCCCATTCCTCGATTTCCCCTTCAATGCCGGGCCAGGTCAGGATTTCCTCGATGTGGTCGTTGATGCGGTTTGTGACGTAGGGCAAATCATTGAGGTTCGAGGCAATGTCTGCTGGCATATTGGAATTGCCTGGCCAAAGAAGCGTATGCCCTCGAATGCTGATGTCTCGCTCCCGCAGCCAACTGACCGCATTGACCAATTCAGTCCGGTTCACAAACCATGCATCTTCCCAGGCGGGCCATTTGAGGTCGTTTTCAAACACCACCCAATTGAAGCCATGTCCTTGCCCATCCAGATTGGTGAGTTTGTCTTCGTAAATGAAGTTCTGCGCATTGTTTCCAGCAATTCGGCTGGCGGTGATGGCACTCCCAAAAGCAAAATGATGCTGCAACATCCGCACCTCTATTCCGGCAGAATCCACGGGCTCTCCCAGGGTATTCTCAGCGGTGATCGTCAGATCTACTTTTCGATACTGATCAATTCGTTGGGCGGCTTCTGCCCGCCAGGTAGCGTTCGGTTCCCAGCCTTCATAGAATTCATTGTTGACCTGATTGGGAAGCTGCTCCAGGGTGGTCGCATTCGCATAATTCAGCATGGTGAACCCACCGACTTCGATGGTTTGGGCCTGAAACCCCACATGATAGCCACAGGAAAGGCCGTTTGCTGCATAGCCATTCTGGGAAACAAAGGGGACGAGATAGCGTCGCCATTGGGTATCTACTGGGATGGTGAAGAAGGCTTCCTTGACAAAGGTGGCAGCGTTTTCCACAAAAAAATTCACCTTGCCTGGACTCCCAATGGATCGGAGGTAAAAGGTCGCCAGCATCACGTCGCCTGCTTGGACGGCTTGCTGGTTGCGGATGGTCCAACCAGAAGAAAATGCATTGGCACCCGCCTGCGCCACAAAGATGTTGGCCTTCTGTGAAAAAGCTTGCCCACTGACTGCTTGAATTTGGGTGGTGTTGCCGTAGTGAGAGGCCCCGTTGAGAATGTCGGATTCGTTGTCAAAAAAGACCCAATTGCCAGCCGGAAGATTGTACGTGCTTTGCAATTCGGATTGGAGATCGGTATGGTAGGCGTCTTGCCCCCAAACAGGCCAGATCAGGAGCTGAAGAATCAGGAGGGAGAAGAAAGGTTTCATAAGCTGCAAGGTTTGAAAAAAGGAAGAAAAAACCCAGCGAGAGGTTTCTCTGAAACACACTCTGCTGGGCCGTAGCTATTGGGAAAAGCGAATCGTTATTGTTTCATCAATCGGACGTTTCCAGCCAATTGCCCATTGGTCAAGATTTGCAGGAAGTACAGGCCATCTGGCAAGGAAGTTACGTCAAATTCCTGCTGGTAGTCTCCTGCAAATTGCTGCTTGGCAGGAGAACGCTGCACCTGCTGTCCCATGATGTTGGTCATTACCAATTCGACCGAAGCGGCTTCATCGAGTTGATATTCCACCAGGACCCGATCCATCATCGGATTGGGGTAGGCCTTGAACGCATTCAACTCTTCCACTTCTTCGATGCCGACGATGCCCATTCCAAAGGAAATCCAGTCGATCGTTACGGTTCCGTTATAGCCTCCATCGTCTGGATTGACAAAGAATTGCAGGTTCTCAATCCGCTGTCCATCTACCGGACAACCTTGGGTCATACAGGGAGAGCCTCCAAAGGCGCCATCCTGATAAGCATTGCTATATACCAACTCGTACACCTGATAGTCGGTTGTCAGGGTGGTAGAAACCGCATTGAGGTTGGTGACATATTCCTGATTGTCCTGGAAATCTACCCGCAGAACCGTGCCTTCTTCACTGGCTTTGGCGCGGATGAACATCCGGTCGTTGCTGCCTACGGCATCAATCATCACCAATTCACCGATGTCATTGTGGGCGGCATACAGCACTGGCGTGTAGGCTCCCGCCGTACCATCTCCAGTGATCGCCCACTCGTCATTGGCCACCGCAGACGTAAATCCACCTGCATCCGTCAGGAACACACTGGTGTTGGGATCCATTTCATCGGCATAATTCAGGACTCCAGTCGGTCCCATGTCTTCCCCCAGAGGTTGTCCAATGGAAATGAAATCGACCGTGACCGTTCTGGCAGAACCGCCCTGAACCGGATCCACGTACAACAAAATCTGCGTGATGGAACCTGGATCTACTGGGCAGGGACCTGTCATACAACTGCTCCCGCCAAAGCCTCCATCGGTGTAGTTGCCGGAGAAATTGTATTCATACACGGCATATTCATCGCTGATGACCTTCGTAAGGGCAGGCTCGGAAGTAATAAAGCCTGCTGAGTCGATCAAGTCCATCCGAAGAGGCACCATGCCAGAATCTACTTTGGCCCGAATGAATACCTTGTCCTCGCCCGGAACCATGTTCACGAAAATCTGCTCTGCGGAATCTTTGTCGTGCAAGAGATAAGAAATCGCTGCGAATGGCCCGGCTGTCCCATCTCCTGCGATGGTCAATTCGGTGCCAGCTTCCGCCACGGAGAATCCGCCCGTTCCGCTGGTCCATTCCAGGGTGTCATTGTTGAAGTGATCTTCGTACACCAACTCTGGATCTGGGCCTGGAGGCTCCAAAGATACGCCGAAGGAGATGTAGTCGATGGTCAAGGTGCCAAGGAAGCCACCAACCCCTGGTTCGATGAACATCAGCATATTGCCAATCCGCGAACCATCTACCGGACAAGGAGCAGTAGCGGGAGTACAAGGGGTGCCCCCATATCCCAAATCTGCCAACACGCCCGTGTAGTCATATTCCAGAATGGTGTAGGAGGTATCGACCAGTTTGGTGATGGACCCTTGGGTACTCACGTAGCTGTTGATGTCCTGCATGTCAATCCGAAGTGCCGTTCCCGCCACGGAGGATTTTACCTTGACGTAGAGCTTGTTGTTTCCGGTGATGTCGATGTCAATGGTATCTGTGGTGACCGGATTGACGAATACGTAGGTCAGGGGATCCCACATCGGCGTGGTGCCGTCGCCATTGATTTCCATGATGGTGCCCGATTGGCCTACGGAATATCCTTGTCCCAAGAAGGTAAAGGAGCCTTCCGAGCTGGGATCTTCGAAGTGATCCTGGAAGACATCGGAAGCAATGACCGTATCTGGGGGCGCACCAAAAGAGACATAGTCAATGACCATGGTACCAGTGAAGCCGGCACCGGCATTGGCGTACATCACCAGGCTGGTGATCATGCTGCTATCTACCGGGCAAGGCCCTGTGGTACAGGGCGTACCGCCGTAGCCACCGTCCTGATACACGCCCCCGAAATCAAATTCCAGCACGTTGTAATCAGTGGTGAGGGTTTTGGTGACGCCTGGCAAAGAGGTCAGGTAGCCGTTGGCGTCTTGGACGTCAATGCGCAGTTGGGTACCAACATTGCTGGCCTTAGCGCGCACATAGAGGATGTTGTTGCCAGACATGTCGATGGTTTCCAGCGAACCAGAACCCGGATCGTGCAGGGCATAGGTGAACACATCAAAAGGAGCGGTATTCGTGGCCGTTACCGTCAATTCAGAATTGGCTTCTGAAAAGGTGTAAGAAGCAGCTCCCCCCATGTTGGCGGGATCATCATTGTCAAAATGATCATAAAATACCTGGGCCCAGGAAAGCGAAACGCTGAGGACCAGACTGAGAAAGAGAGGAATGGTTTTGTTCATAACGAGCAGTGTTTGAGGTTCAAGAATGGGAATAATGCTTACAGGATTTCGATGAATTCAAGATTGTCTACATTGACTTCCAGGGTGCCATTGGAATCCTCTTGATCGATGAGGTGGATCTTGCACACCCGAATTTTGCTGGGATCTACGATGACTTCGTTGAGGTCTCGGAAGCGGTTCAGGGGGATAGAAAGGTGTTCCCAACCTTCTCCGTCGAGGTGAAGGTCGAAGGTGAAGTCGTTCGGAGATCCGTCTTTTTCGTTGAGGATGAGAATGAGGTGAGTATTGTCCCGCCCGTTGTTGTTGACATCTAGTTCGAGCAGGATGTTGTTGGGCGAAGTGGTCAAACCAAAGGTTTCAAAATCGTCCCCTGGGAAGCCAAAGTGGTTCTGCGCTCCCCCAATCCATTGGATACCCAGGTCATCGGTGCCGGATAGCTTGAGAAAGTTCCCCTCAATGGGATCGGGATTGCTGTTTTGGACTGCAGTAAAGCCGTTTTGGTCCACGTTGCCTTGGAAGATCCACTTTTGGGTTTCTGCCCGCATGCCATTGCCATCAAAGTCATTGACCAGCACTCGGTTGATGGTGAAGAATCGCTCCGGAGATTGAGTCATCCCGCCATTCGCAAAGACCCTCACAAAGCCCAATTCAATCCCTTCTGGTACCACTACCTGAAGAGAATCAGGGCTCACCCGCGAAATGTCAGCCGCGATGCTGTCAAAAAAGTACACCTCCAACGGTTCGAAGAAATTCTCCCCTCGAATGGTTACGGTTTCTCCGGGAGAAGCAGAGCCCGGAAATATCTCAAAGATTTCAGGCGCAGGTTGGGTAACCCGAAAGGTGGTACTGACAGACCCTTTTTCGGAAGTCAGCACGACTTCATGGTCGCCCAAGGGCACATCAGAGGGAATGCGGAATAGCAGCGCGTGATCTGCGTTGTAGGCGGCATTGAAGTTGATGGGCAAGTCGCTGAAGGTGATGGATTGCAGCTCTCCGAGGTCAGCGCCTTCCACGATCACCAATGTCTCCGCAGGACCAAAAACCGGGTCGATGGAAGCGATGCTGGGGGGAACCGCATCTGGTCGGCAAGCCTGAATCAGGATGGCAATTCCCAGCATCAAGGTCAGGGGCAAAGTGAGATGTTTCATATCGAAATGCTTATGCGAGTCAGTAGGAGAGCACTAGTAGCCAGGGTTTTGGGTGAGCTTGGAGTTGATTTCCATTTCGCCGAGGGGGATGGGGAACAGCAGGTTGTGGAAATCAGGATTCTTGCCGTGCAGACTGAGAATTTCAACGGCTCGGCCAGAACGGACCAAATCAAACCAGCGGTGCCCTTCGAAGGCAAATTCTACCCGCCGCTCTTGTAGCATGATTTCCTTGGTGAGTTCCAGCAGGGGTTCCAGCCCAGCTCTCTCCCGCACTTGATTGAAAGCATCCAGCGCCAACGGATTGACACTGACTCCGCCTTCGATCTCCAGGATGCTTTCGGCATAGGTCAGCAGCATATCTGAATACCGCATCAGGTGGCTGTTTTGGGGCGTGCTCATGAAGCAGATATTGGGTCCGCTTCCCACCACATATTTTTTGATGTTGGCTGCGGCAGCAGATGCTCCGGCAGCGGGATAGGTATAGCCGCCATCTCCTGCGTTGATGGTAGGATAATAATTGTTGGCGGTCATGACGGTCGCAGGTTTCCGAGCATCGTCCTCTTCAAACGCATCCAGGATGGTGGTGCCAGGGTTGGAAAGTTGAGGGCTGGTAGGGATTTGCGAACCCCAACCATCGCGATCCTTGGTGATGCCTTCGCCCCAGGGCGCAAAGAAGGCCTGAAGGCTATTCCCGGTGCCAAAATTGGCGCAGCCGGTGAATTGAATTTGAAAAATGGCCTCGGCATTGTTGTCGCTGATGCCCAGCTCGAAATTGTCTGCGTAGTCCTCCATGAGGCGATAGACTCCCAGGTCCATGACCGCTTTGGCATAATCTCTCGCTGGAACAAAATCTCGCTGGGTGAGAGCCACTTTGGACAGGTAGGCAAGCGCCGCTCCTTTGGTGGCTCGGCCCTGATCTCCTCCGCCCCATTCGAGGGGCAGATGGTCTGCCGCAAAAGCCAAATCCTCCCGAATGAGGGCATATACTTCTTCTACTGTAGCCCTGGACGGCAACAAATCATCCCCAAACTGGGGAGCCTTGGTCACCAGCGGAACCCCACCATATACCCGCACCAGATCGAAATAGGCCACTGCTCGCAAGAAAAGGGCTTCCGCCAGCATCAGATCTAGTTGATCCTGGGTAAAAACGCCTTCTTGTACGCGATCCAGGACCACGTTGGCGAGGGCGATTTGCCGATAATGGATGGCCCAGTAGTTGCCCACCGGGCCATTATCTGCTGCTACGGTAAAATTGTCAATGGGCGTAAAATCAGGATCGAGGCCGCCAGGTTGAGAATTGTCGGAAGGAATTTCGGTGATCATCCAGCCTTTCCCATTCCATTCATTGTCCATCATGGGAGTATAGGCAGCCAGGATGCCACGACGCACTTCTTCTTCGGTGCGGTAAAAAGTTTCAGAAGTCAATTGGTCCAGCGGCCTCCGATCTAGGAACCCTTCGCAACCACTGGTCAACCCTAGCAGGATACAAATGCTGAGAGAAAAAAAAGAAGATTTCATGAGATGATTCATTAGCAGTAGTCAGAAGCTTAGGAACACTCGAAAAATAACTTCCCCTTTTCGCGC
>JBCCCJ010000206.1:0-7518 GCA_039033615.1 Bacteroidota bacterium | reverse complement strand
TTACACTTAAGTAGAACCACATTTACATTATGCCTACGGCCTTTTGATCCCCGAATCGGTTGTCTTTTTACTTACCATTTGAAATCTCTATTACCATTTAAAATCTCTCTTTGGGTTAAAACTTTTAATTATGTGAAACTTTTTTACATATAATTCGATATAATTCACAACTGCTGCCAAATATTTAGCAAAAGTATCAATTTTATCCTCAAATGATAAATAATTACCCAAACCTTAATACACAAAGATGAAACGAACCTTATTTTCTTTACTGATTATCCTGTTTTCAACGCTTGGAGTATCTGCCCAAGGCACTGTCAATGTGATGAGCGTTGATCCACCTACCAACTTTTTCATCACGATTCTGGCAGGCATTGTGCTAGCCTTTGCTTTTCAATTATTGCTGACGATGCTTTCTGTAGCACTCGGTATTACTGCTATCGGAGACTTAAAAAAAGCGTATGCAGAGCATAAATTTGATTCTGATGACGACGACGACGATAGTTCTTCCAATGTAGGGATTATGATCTCTTCTGGATTGGGGGTTTACAACGTTATTACAACCAGTATTTCTCTGTTTGCAGCTTGTATGTTAGCCTTCATGCTCACCCCAATCGACTATACGCCTACCAACATCGCCTTAGCCTTGGTGATTTGGGCCGTATTTTACATGTTGATGTTTTACATCGAGAGTCGAATGATTGGTTCGCTGATAGGAGGACTTTTTACAGCCGTTTTGTCTGGCCTAAAAGCGTCCGGCACTGCTATTCAGCGGATGTTTACCCCTTCTACACAAACGCAAGTGCAGCGTATCACAGATGCGACCATCGAAAAACTCAAAGCAGAGTTTGGGGGTAGTTTCGATGCAGATGGATTTGTCAAACGAGTGGAAAAGCAATTGACCAACGTTTCTAGCAATTTTCCTACTTACGACACCCTGAAAAGTGATATCCGTAGGATTGTTGCGGAGAGCAAGTCTCAGGGTAGTCAAGGAAATGACAACAGTGTGGTCAAATGGACAGCCATTCAGACAGCTCTGCAAACGGCCATTGAATCCAACAAAACCAATGGAGCCTCTGCCAAGGGAAAAGAGAAAGCCAACCAACTCCAAAGCTTGTTACAAGATGTCAAAGAAGCATACGAAGAAGCAGATACCAATCGCGAGGCAGCCAAAAAGGTGGCGACTCAGGTAGGCATTGATCCAGAACGGGTAGATCAAGTCATTGATCGGTTTGAAAGCTTCTTGTCTGGAAACAATTTTTCTGATACCAATACCGACTGGAAGCAGCAGCTCCAGGAAATCATAGAAGATCCTCAGGCAGCAGTAGCACAAGTGAAATCTAAGCTGAAACAGTATGACAAAGAGAAAATCGTAAGCCTATTGGCGAAAAATACAAGCCTTGATCGGGATCAAGCCGCCAAATATGCTGAGGATGCCGAAGCCTTCATCCAGCAGTTTAGCGCTGATTCTAACTCCACCACTTCTCCTTACGGAGACCAGCAAAATTCCAATGAGGTGGATCAGATCCTAGCCAATATTGAGAATTTCTTCACTGATAATGATTTTTCCGCCTCAAATGGGCAGTGGAAGCAACAACTTGCTGCCGTTTTAGATGATCCAAAAGCCGCTTTTGCCCAAGTCAAGGAACAGGTACAGACCTTAGACAGAGACAAAATCATCACCCTACTGGCCAATAATACCAGCCTCGAACGGGAGCGGCTGAATGCTTATGCTATACAAGCTGAGCAATTGATTCAAGAATATCAGACAAAGGTATCTGACAACCTCAAAACCGAGGAAAGATTGCGCCAATTGGAAAAGAATGTTGCTCAGTTCATTGATGGAACCGACGTACCAGAACTCGACTATCAATTGCTCAAAGCAGATTTTGAGCAGGCAATGGCCCATCCTAAGGATTCCCTGAGCATTGTCAAGAATCGCCTCGACACCTTTGATACCAATACGCTGGTTTCTCTGATTGATCGCACAGGCTTGTTGACCCGTGATCAACTCCGCTCTTTCCAGCAGTCCATCGACGAAGCTAAAACAGAAGTGAGCCAGCAGATCTCTCGTCTCGAAAATTCAGCTCGTGGTGCTGTCGCTCGCTATGAGCGCAAGGCAGTCATCCAAGCAGAGCATACCCGCAAAGCCGCTCTTGCTGCTGCATGGTGGTTGGTACTGAGTATCGTACTCTCCGGTTCAGCTGCTACCCTTGCAGCAGTGATCGTTTGATAGCATTCGTTAGCTCTTCCCACTGACCACATTTGACCAAGCTCCGGGCTGCTTCGCCTGGAGCTTTTTCCGAGGGGGGAAGGAGTACACCTCGAAGCACCTCAACAAGAATATCTCTGTAGAGTAGTCACTTCGCTCATTTGCTACCCCTAAAAATTGGCAGGAGCCATTTGTCGATCTACACATAGCTGCTCATACTACTAAGTGATACTCAAAAAAGAACTTCCAGATGTTGCGCAGAGTTGTCCCGGCTTGTCGGGAGGTTGGAGGTACAGAAAGGGGAGAAAATCTCCCGATTGAATCGGCCAACTCAAGTTGGCGGATCAATTCGCGAAGCGACGGAAAATAGGAATCCAAAGGTGCGTCATGTAGCCAGATTCAGATAAACGATCAAGTCAAAAATAAAAGCTATGTTTCGAGTGGTAGGTAGCGAATGATTTTGGGTACTCGCCTATTTTCTTCCAAAGGTCAAGCTCGGAATGATATTGTTTTGATATATCCCTACACATGAGTAAAAAAAGTGTCATCGGAATTGTCGGTATTGGTCCTAGAGGTTTATTTGCATTGGAACAATTTGTGGTAAACTTGGCTGATTGGCGAGTATCCAAACCGATAGAGATTCTCTTGTTCGAGGCAACGGGAAACTTCGGCAATGGCCAAGTCTATGAGATAAATCAACTGGAAACCAACTGGATCAATATTTCAGAGCGGATTCTATTGCTAGAGGAACGGTTGGAGCGTATCTGGAACGAGATTCATCTTCCATTTTTTCCCTCCTATCATCAATGGGCGGATATTGATCCCGACTCCCTGAACGATTCGGAGCCAGATCGTTATCCGCCTCGATCAAAGATTGGCACCTATCTTCAACAACGGTTTGAGAGCCTAGCAAATCCGCTCATTCAAGCTGGTATCCTCCAACTGTTTGAAGAGCAAGTTAAAAAAGTAACCCTCACCCAAACAGGCACCATTCAGTTGAGTACTGATCGGCAGACCATTGGAAATATCGACGAACTATTGCTCACCATAGGCCATCAGGATACCCAGTTATCCGAGCAACTGTCGGCTTGGAAACAACATGAGACAAAGCAGGGAGGGATTCGCGTCTTTGAGGCTCCCTACCCCATTCGGGATTTTTGGGAATCAAAAGCCCTTACGCCAAAGAGAACTATTGGAATTCGCGGCTTTGGCTTGGCGATGATCGATGTAGCTAGGGGCATTGCCAGTCGATTTGGCCGCTTTGAAATCACAGATTCCGCCACGCAGCAATATCGCTATCATCCGCAAGAGGAAGGGGTTCCTTTATTGGTTCCTTTTTCCCTTGACGGTCTTCCGCCCGCCCCTAAACCTTTGAATGCAGAGTTGGACCGCTGGTATGAGCCGAGTCAAGCGCACTTGCTGACATTTGAACAACATATCGGCGATTCCTCTGTCCAACGAAACGCCAACAGTCCCCGCTTTCTCTTTGAAGCCATTGCTCCTATTGCTGCAAACCTATACTGCCAACTTGCCCAAACTTATGCCAAGGAAGGGGATACCAAGGAGTTGATAGAGAGCGTAATTCTTGATTGGCTCCAAGATGAGCAATTCGAACATAGACTCCTTCTCTCACCGACTCAGCCTACCCGCCAAATGATGGAAGCCTTCGTAGGAATGGCAACAGGTTATAAGCCGATCAGTTTGGATTTCTGCGTGGGTCAAGTATGGCGGCATTGCCAACCTTCGATGTATGAACAATTGTCATTCAACGAATGTAAGGACGAGGTTTTTGTCAAAATCATCCAAGTAGATGAGCGCATGAAACGATATGCCTATGGTCCGCCAGTAGCAAGCATCCAACAGATGATCGCTTTGGTTTCAGCAGAGGTCATGACCCTAGATGTGGTCTGTGATCCTAGCATTACCCTTTCGCCCTCAGGCTGGCACCTGAGATCGGAACAAAGTGCGATAGAGGTCGATACGATGATCAATTCCGTACTTGATTCGCCACAGATCAAGGCCGTCCGTACTCCCATCATTCAACACTTGCTTTCAGACCAAATCATTGAAGCAGTCCACGATGATTTGGGCGTCATCACCAATTCGGCTGGTTACTTGATTCCTAAAGATCAACAAACATCTGCTCCCATTGCGTTATTAGGCAGATTGGCAAAAGGCACCATCATGGGAGTCGATGCCATCCTGGAATGTTTCGGAGACCGCCCCAAAGTATGGGCTTCAGAAGCTGTCAGGCGTTGTATATAGTCTTATTCATTTCAATTATAGAGAATGCCCCACTATGGAAAATGTATTTGATTTCGAGATGCAAGAGATTGTTCGCGTTTCCCTCTCTGCCGTTATCCTTTATATCATCGTCATTCTTTACATCCGAACATTTGGGAAGCGATCCACCTCAGAACTAAATAATTTTGATTGGATCGTTACAGTCTCTGTCGGCTCGATTGCAGCTTCTACCATCATCCTGAAAGAAATATCTGTCAGCGAGGGAGCAGCAAGCGTCTTGATTTTGTTGATCCTCCAGTATGTAGTCACAAAAACCATGCTGAGTGTTAATTGGGTCAGAAAAGTGATCAAATCCACCCCTCAATTGCTATTGTTCGAAGGAAAGTTCATCGAAAAGAACATGAAAAAGGAGCGGATACAAAGGAGTGAAATCTTTGCCGCGATTCGTCAAGAAGGGTTAAAATCTGTCGAGCAGATTTACGCCGTAGTGTTAGAAACCAATTCCAAAATCAGCGTGATCCCTCAAAATGATTCAAATCAGGTAGGGTTTTGCTTGAGTGGTGTAAAAGGGCTGCCAACTGGGTTGAAGGAAGACCTGAAGAAATACGAGGAGGAGAACAACTTGTAGGAGCAGAAAGAATCCATCTTGCCTTGCCTTGCCTTTCCTTTCCTCAAAAATACCCATGCGTCTCTTCCGGCCCATATCCCACAAATAGATCCGCCCGAATCACTTCTACCGAGTCTGAATTAAGAGCCTCTATGTTCAGCGTGTTCCTTCCATCCTCCAGGGCCTCCACAGGTATCTGGAAATAGCGATAGATCCGCTCAATCGTATCATCATTGGCTCCCTTGGCCTTGGCTTTTACGCCCTGCCCGGTGATGCGCTCAATGGGAACCCGAGCCTCTCCAGCGGAGATCGCAGACAATTGGGTCCCATTCCAGGAAATATTCACCTCAGCTTCGGGCCGAAACTGTAGGCACAACACCAAACGCTCAGGGGTTTGATTGGCTAGGTCTTCATACACCCCCATGTACAAGCCAGTCGTTTCTCCCGCAGGAATGCTGACAGGCAGAGGATGAAAAAATGGCAGGTCTGGATATTGCGGCTCGTAGCCCCAAGCAATGGAATAGACCTTGTTTCGCCCCGCGAGGGTTTCTAGCGAACCGATTTCCTTCCACAACTTCTGGTGGGGACCATGCACCATATTGCCTTCTACCCAATCGTAGTACATCTCCCGACTCGTTTCCATGAAGTTGAACAGCAGTAAGCCGTCGGCAGTTTCGTTGCCCAGCATATTCGCGATCATGCCTCGATACTGTCCAAAACTCGCAGGATAGGCATGGCCATAGTTACGCCGCTGAATGGTCGCATAGAGGGGGAAATCAGCGGCGTTCCCCAAGTCATTCCGAAAGGCTTTCACCTGCAAGTTGGGGTCCTGTTTGATGAAGGTGCCGATAGAAATGAAATCGACCAATCCCTCTTCCATCCAGGTTCTCACGTCCATGCCTTCGCGTTCACAATACGCCAGGGTAGGGGGAACCTTGATTCCGAGGACTGGCCGGGCTTCACCGCTTGCCACCGATTGATCTAATATCTGCCGGACCTTGTGAAGAAACTCAGTCATATGCCCACGATTTTCCCAACCTGTCCCCGGCGGAAATAGGGTCGGATTGCGCATCATGTCGATCAAGATGCCATCATTGTCAAATAGATTCACCGCCTCTTTGTAGAACTGTAGCAAATACTCTTGCACCTCGGGAATCGCAACATTCAAGGCTCCGTCTTTCCACTTGGTGCCGCTAGGATTGACATAGTACTCCGGGTGATTCAACCAAAATTCAGATTGGAGTTCTGGCTTGGCTGGAGTGGGTCCTCCCCAATGCACATCATTGATTCGAAAGTTGAGCAGAATTTCCAGGTCATAGGAGCGCGCCATGGCCAACCGTTTGGCCATGGGATTGGCTGCTACTCCTTCTTTTGCAACGAGATCATGGAAATAATCTCGGAGCAGTTGGGTGTGATCTTGGGTAGAATCCAGCAGGTTCAGGTCCCGCTCCAGGTAGTTGTACACATAGCGAGAGTCCTCCCGATCTGCTTCGTATTTGAAAAAATGCTTCTGCCCTTTGTCGATGGCCATGCGATTGGCAAATTGACTGACATAGCCGGGCCGCTTCACATAAATCAGGGGCGAATAGGTGGTCACCTGAGTATTGGCCAAATCGTGGAGATTGATTTTGCCGAAGATGCCTTCGTCATACT
Organism: Bacteroidota bacterium; assembly: GCA_039033615.1. GTDB lineage: Bacteria > Bacteroidota > Bacteroidia > J057 > J057 > JBCCCJ01. Next base: position 802 of record JBCCCJ010000206.1, on the reverse strand, counting down.
GAATGACCCGCTCAGGAGGCGAAATCGGCGGGGAATCATCGGAGGAGGTAGCATACTCTACCACCAAGAAGCAACCCAAGCAGAAAAGAATCAGGAGCATCAAATTCTTCATGAGACGGTAAATGAGAGGGAATGGAAAAGATAAGAAAAAGCCAACCAAGCACGAGTGAGAAGCACCCAATCTGTCTAGAATGAGGAGATTGAATGAATCATCCGTACCTCCTGTCAGCACTGCTTACCCCACGAGAAAGGGTTTGTTTTGCCTGCCTCAGGCCGGAGACTGACTGAGAATCACTTTCCCCTCCAAGCAATCGAAGCACACAAAGTTGTGGATCCTCATACCATCCACCAGATCAAACTGATCGCCGATGCTGCCGATCTGCCCGTAACCACTCATCCGCTGCCGACAGGATGGACAGATGGGATAGGCTTCTTCGGTTTCGGGCTGGGGAGCAAGGGGAATATGGGGAATCTTGATCATGGAAAGCGGGGGTTTCTATCTGATACCAGATCAAGGGAAAAAGGTTCTAGCGCCTCACTACACCACTGGACAAAAGTCCAAATGATACCTGCAAGGCAAAGCCATCACCACAAAGGCGGGTGGGCCATTCCGGTTTCCCCGGAATAAACTGCGTCCGAGTTAGGGGCGGAAAAGTGAGTCGGGCTGGGACTTAGGCGGCTTTTTGCTCACTTTTTGGTCACTCAAAAAGTGAGGCCCTGTCGAAGATTCCGGTTTATCGGAACGGCAGGCGATACAAAGCTTGGACAGTAGAAGCATAAGGTTCCTTTTTGAGATGTCTAG